>QIIW01000138.1 GCA_003231645.1 Acidimicrobiia bacterium
TCATCGTCTCCACCGCCACGACGACGGCGAACTGTCGGTGTCGTTCTCGGCGGCCGAGGGGTCACCTTTGCAGTACATTCTCGCCGCCGTTTACGCGGCGGGATCGGTGGAGCCCGGATCCCGTGGTCGTGTGCGTGCGTCGGTGCGCAGGGGCTTGTCGTGGCATGGGGCGATCGGGCCTGAGCCGGGACGCGGTCCAGCAGGGGTATCAGGAGGCATTGCGGGGGGCCCACCCGGACCACGGTGGAGATCATCACGACGCGGCGGTACGCATCGCCGACATCTCCGAGGCCCGACGAATACTGATGACCACCCGACATCCGGGATGCCCGGCTCTGTAGGTTGAGCCGATGTCGAAGAAGCCGGAACCCCGCGGATTGTTGCTGAGCCACGGAGCGGGCGGTGACTCGTCGCAACGCATCCTGGTGGCACTCGAGGAGCGGCTGGATCTCCCCGTGAAGCGGTTCGACTTCCCCTATCGACAACAGGGTCGCAGGGCTCCGGATCGAGCCCCGAAACTGATCACCTCGATGGTCGAACAGGCCGGTGTCTTCGCCGCCGAGGCGGGGATACGCCCCGACGAGGTGGCACTCGGTGGGCGTTCGATGGGGGGCCGAATCGCCTCCATGGCCGTGGCCGAGGGGCTGTCGGCGGCCGCGCTCGTGTTGCTCAGCTACCCACTCCACCCGGTCGGCAAGCCCGAGCGCCTCCGAGTCGAGCACTTCCCGGGAATCGGCGTGCCCACCTTGTTCTGCAACGGAGACCGTGATCCGTTCGGAACCCCGGACGAGGTCAATGGCCAGATTGTGAACATTCCCGCTCCCGTCGAGGTCCATTGGCTGGCGGGTCAGCGACACGATCCGAAGCCGGAGTTCGACGACGAGATACTGGAAACGGTGGCCGGCTTCCTCGGCGCCAGAGCCCTGCCCCGATGAGGGCCGCGGCGCGGCCGCTGTAGCCTCGCGCTGGTGTTGGAGCGAATCGCCGGTCTCGAAGACGAGTTGCACGATCTCGAGATTCGTCTCGGTGACCCGGCGGTTCAGCGTGATCCCGGTCGGCTCGCCGAGTTCGGTCGTCGGTTCAAGCGGCTCGAGGAGATCGTGCGGTGTGGTCGCCGACTCCGCGGTGCCGTCGACGACCTGGAGACGGCTCGTAGCATGCTCGCCGAGGCCGACAGCGACGAACGCGATGAGCTCCGTCGCGAGATCACCGGGTTCGAGGCGACGATCGAGGCGGAAACCGACCGGCTCAAGCTGCTGATGCTGCCGCGCGACCCCAATGACGAGCGCAACGTGATCCTGGAGATCCGTGGTGCGGCCGGGGGCGAGGAGGCCAACCTGTTCGCCCGTGACCTGTTCGAGATGTACGAGGCGTACGCCAAGCGCCAGGGTTGGCGGATCGAGATCCTGGGATCGTCGCCTTCGGACCTGGGCGGGTTCAGCGAGATCACCGCACTCCTGTCGGGTGAGTCGGTGTGGAGCCGAATGAAACACGAGGGGGGCACCCATCGGGTGCAACGTGTTCCGGTCACGGAATCCCAGGGGAGGGTTCACACATCGTCGGCAACCGTCACCGTGCTGCCCGAGGCCGGCGAGGTGGAAGTCAGAATCGACGACCGTGACCTTCGGATCGACACCTACCGGTCGTCGGGACCCGGTGGTCAGTCGGTCAACACGATGGATTCCGCGGTGAGGATCACCCACATCCCCACCGGGATCGTCGTGGCGATGCAGGACGAGAAGAGCCAGCTCAAGAACAAGGCCAAGGCGCTCAGGGTGCTGCGTTCGAGACTCCTCGCGGCCGAGCAGGAGAAGGCAGCCGCCGCCCAGGCGGTCCTTCGGCACGATCAGGTGGGGGCGGGTGACCGCTCGGAGAAGATCCGCACCTACAACTTCAAGGAGAACCGGCTCAGCGACCATCGCATCGGGCTCACGATCTACAGACTCGATCGGATCCTCGCCGGCGAACTCGGCGAGGTGAGCGACGCACTCGTGGCCGATGAGCGTCGGCGCCAACTGGAAGGGGGGCCATGACCTCAGAGGGCGGCACCGTTGCCTGGTCGGTATTTCTGGCCGAAGGCATCAGGCGCTTCAAGGCGGCGGGGATCGAGTCGCCCGAGGTGGATGCCCGACGAATCGTGGAGGAGGCCGCCGGGGCCGAGCCGACGGAGTTTCATGCGGTTCTCGGCCGACCGGCAACGGTGCGGGGGGTGGCCCGATTCGATTCGATGCTGGACCGCCGAGAGTCGGGGGAGCCGCTTCAATACGTTCTGGGAAGGTGGGGTTTCCGATATCGCGTGCTGATACCACGACCCGAAACCGAGATCGTGGCGGGGCTCGCCGTGACCGAGGTGGAGCGGCGATCGTCACTCGGACGCTCGGAGGTGCTGGTGGTCGATCTCGGCACCGGCTCCGGTGCGATCGGACTGTCGGTGGCTTCGGAGTGCGGTCGGGCCCGTGTTTTCCTCACCGATGTCTCCGATGACGCGTTGGGCGTGGCCGGATCGAACCTACCCGGGATCGGCTGCGCCGCGACGAAGGTGAGCATCCACTCCGGATCGTGGTTCGACGCGCTCGACGCGGATCTTCGGGGCAGGTTCGACGTGATCGCGTCGAACCCTCCCTACATCGCCGACGGTGAGGTATTGCCGGCAGTCGTCGAGGACTGGGAGCCCGAGGCCGCGTTGCGAGCCGGTCCCACCGGCGCCGAGGCCCTCGTGCAGCTGGTTGAGCAGTCTGTCGAGTGGCTGCGACCCGACGGTGTGCTGATACTCGAGATGGCTCCCCACCAGACCCTGCCCATTGCCGAGGCGTGCACAGCGTTGGGCTTCGTTGCGTCGGTACATCCCGATCTGAGTGGCCGCGACCGTGCGGTGCTGGCCCGACTCGTTCCATGAGCCGGCACGCGAACGGTCAGAGGGTGATCGAGATGTCGGTCGACGTCGATGTTGCGATCGAGGCCGTTGTCGCCGAGATCACGAATGGGCACATCGTGGTGATACCCACCGACACGGTCTACGGCATCGCCGCGTCGGCCGCCGACCCCGTGGCCGTGGCATCGATCTTCGAGGTCAAGCAGCGGCCGACCGAGCGGCAGATGGCGATCCTGGTGGCCGACTCCGATCAGGCGGACGCATTGGTCGAGGTCGGCGACGCCTTCGCAGCCCTGGCCGCCGGATTCTGGCCCGGGCCGCTCACCCTGGTCGCTTCGCGCCGGGCCGAACCCGGCGTCGTGGTCGGCGATGAGCCCAGCCTCGGGGTTCGTTGCCCCGACCATCGGCTGGTGATCGAGCTGGCCCGGAGGCTCGGCCCCCTCGCCACGACCAGTGCCAACATCCACGGCGAGGTCGTGCCCAGCGACGCGGCCTCGGTGGCCGCGGCGCTGCCGACGATCGGACTGATCATCGACGGAGGGGCGTGTGCGGGCCGGGCGTCCACGGTCGTCGATGTCCGCGGGCCCCGTCCGGTGGTGCTTCGAGAGGGCCCGATCTCCGAGGCGGAGATCGTCGAGGCTCTCGGTTCGAGGCCGTAGAATCGCCCCACGCCCCCCCGGGAGTCATCATGCGCATCGCGGTCGGATCCGACCACGCCGGATTCCAGATGAAGCAGGACATTGCCGAGCACCTGCGCGAGCTGGGTCACGAGGTGATCGACTGTGGCACCCACTCGACCGACCGCGTCGACTACCCCGACTTCGGTGCCGCCGTGGGTCGTGAGGTCGCGTCAGGGCGTGTCGACGGCGGGGTGGGTGTCTGCGGGAGTGGAATCGGGATCGGCATCGCCGCCAACAAGATCGCGGGCGTGAGGGCGGCCACCGTCCACGACGTGACCTCGGCCCGGCTCTCGCGACAGCACAACAATGCCAACGTGATCTGTCTCGGCGGGCGTCTCACCGGCCCATCGGTGGCGCTCGACGCCGTCGATGCCTGGCTCGATGCCGAGTTCCAGGGTGGACGCCACGCCGCCCGGGTGGCGAAGCTGGACGCATTGGACGGCGAGCGGGCCTGATCGCCGGATCCACCGGTATTGTTCGCTCGTTCGAGATTCGAGGAGACATTCGATGCCCTGGCCCGATTTTTCCGATGACGTGGTATTCGATCTAATCGGCCAAGAGGTCGAGCGCCAGAACTCGACCGTCCAGTTGATCGCATCGGAGAATTTCGCCTCGCCCGCGGTGATGGCGGCCACCGGTTCCGTTCTCACCAACAAGTACTCGGAGGGCTACCCCGGAAAGCGTTACTACGGCGGCAACACGGTGATCGATCAGATCGAGGAACTGGCCCGCACCAGAGCATGCGAACTCTTCGGGGCCGACCACGCCAACGTTCAGCCCCACGCCGGGGCGATAGCCAACATGGGCGTCTACCAGGCCCTGCTGGAGCCCGGCGACACCGTGCTGGGCATGAGTCTCGATCACGGTGGTCACCTCACCCACGGCTCTCCGGTCAATTTCTCGGGGAAGCTCTACAACTTCGTCTCCTACGGCGTGACCGCCGGCGACGAACGAATCGACCTTGACCAACTCCGCGACATCGCCCGCGCCGAGAACCCGAAGATGATCGTCGCCGGTGCCACCGCCTATCCGCGCATCATCGACCCGGTGCCGTTCCGAGAGATAGCCGACGAAGTGGGCGCAATACTGATGTTCGATGCCGCCCACATCGCCGGCCTGATCGCAGGGGGGGTCCACCCCAACCCGGTGCCATACGCCGACATCGTGACCTTGACCACCCACAAGACCCTCCGCGGGCCGCGGGGTGGATGCATCCTCTGCCGTTCCGAGCATGCCGCGGCGATCGACAAGGCCATGTTCCCCGGAATCCAGGGAGGTCCACTCGACCATGCGATCGCTGCCAAGGCGGTGGCGTTTCGCGAGGCTGCGACCCCCGAGTTCCGCACCTACGCCGCGCAGATCGTCGCCAACTCGACCGCACTTGCCGAAGCACTCGCGAGCGAGGGCTTCCGGCTCGTGTCCGGCGGCTCCGACAATCATCTCCTGCTCGTCGATCTGAGGACCTTCGATGCCGACCTCACCGGCAAGGAGGCTCAGGCTGTGCTCGACGCGGCCGGGGTGAGTCTCAACAAGAACACCATCCCCGATGATCCGCGATCGCCGTTCGTCACGTCCGGAGTGCGCATCGGGACTCCGGCTGTGACCACTCAGGGGATGGGCGCCGGGGAAATGGTCAGCATCGCCTCGATCATCTCCGGTGCGCTTCGGTCACGGACCGACGAGTCGGCGGTTGCTTCGGCGCGTGCCGCGGCCGCCGATCTCTGTTCCGGGTTCGAACCGTACCCACAAGACGGGGCCTGAGGCCCGACGGTTCGATGCCGCCTCTGTCGGCATACCTGGTGGTGGGCCTGGTTGCCGCGTTCACCACGTGGGTGAGCGTTCCCGTCGTCAGACGCCTCGCCGTCAGGTTCGGTGCCGTCGTTGACCCGGGGGAGCGACGGGTCCACGAGGCTCCGACCCCCACCGCCGGCGGCTCGGCGATGCTGGTCGGCGTCGTCCTGGCCGTGGTGGCTGCGATGTCGATCGGTGGCTTCTCCGCGGTCACCGCCGCCCGCACGGAGGTTCTCGGCGTGGTACTGGCGGCGATTGTGATCTTCAGCGTCGGCTTCGTCGACGACATGCGCGAGATCTCGCCTCCGGCCAAGGTCGCCGGGATGGTGCTCGCCGGAAGCATCCTGTCGCTCACCGGTGTGTCGATCCTCGTCTTTCGGGTGCCGTTCTTCGACCTGCTGTTTCTCTCGGCCGACTGGTCGTCGCTCGTCACCGTGCTGTGGGTGGTGGGCATGGCCAACGCCATCAACCTCATCGACGGTCTCGACGGCTTGGCGGCAGGGATCGTCGCCATAGCGTCAGCCGCGTTTTTTCTCTACGCGTTGCGTCTCGAGAACGTCGGGGTGCTCGATCCGGCCAATCCCGGTGCCCTCTGGGCGGTCATCACCCTCGGGATCTGTCTCGGCTTTCTCCCCCACAATGTCCATCCGGCGAGGATCTTCATGGGCGACGGCGGGGCGCTGCTGCTGGGGCTGCTCATGGCGGCGTCGACGATGTCGGTCGGCGGCAGGATCACCGAGCCATTCTCGGGTCAGGCCTACTTCTTCTTCGCACCGATCTTCATTCCTCTGGTGATCCTGGGGGTACCGATCATCGACACGGTGTTCGCGATCCTGAGGAGGGCGGCGCGTCGTCGGGGAGTTTCGGCCCCGGACAAGGAACATCTTCACCACCGTCTGATGAATCTGGGCCATGGTCACCGCCGATCGGTGCTGATCCTGTGGGGCTGGACCCTGCTGTTGTCGGTTTTCGTGTTGTATCCCACCTATACGGGCAACGGTGACGCCATCGTGCCGATCGGGATCGCGGCGTTGGCGTTGGCGCTGTTCACGGTGCTGCGGCCGCGACTGGGGGGCCGGCCCGTGGACCGGAACTGAAGAACAGGCTCAGGCCGCGACTTCCACGGGGACTCCCACGGGTAGGCCGATCTTCTCGACCAGGAACGTGATGTCCTTGTTGCGCAGGCGGATGCACCCACTGGAAACGTTGGTTCCGATCGTGGCCGGATCATTTGTTCCGTGAATCCCGAGTTGGCCCGGCCCGCCGTTGAATTCGGTGAACGTGTCGGAGTACCCCGAGAGACCGTAGGCGTAGGCGCCGTAGACCGAGTTGGGGACGGTGGGGTGGATCAGTTCGGTGGTGTAGTAGATGCCACGAGGTGTCGGTGCGTTGTCGCGGGCCACGCCGATCTCGGTGGTGAACTCCGTCTTGTCGTGGTTGAACAGAGTCAGGCGGAAGGCATCGAGCTCGACCAGAATGCGGTAGTTGTGGCGGGTGAGCACCACCTGCTCGGCACTCACCCATCCGAAGGTTCCGTTGGGTCTGATCGGAAGCAGCACCCGGTACCACCGGTTCGAGAGAAAACTTTCGAGCAGGAAAACGAGAGGGCCGCCCGACTGGATCGGGTTGTCGAAGGTCCACTCCACCGGGCCGCCCGGGGTCGATGACACCTCGACGGTCGAGCCGACGGCATTGGCGACGAAAACGATCCCCGGGAGATCTTCCTTCGGGACGGCGACGGGGTACGGCGACTCGGTGCCGGTGGTCGTCGGCTCGGTGGAGACGGGCACGGTGTCCGTGGTCGTTGGCGGCACCACACCCGGCTGGAGGGTGATGGCGTCGATGTTGGTGGAGGCGAGAAGATCGCGCTGTGGTTTGGCACACGCCGCCAGACCGATGACACCGCCACCGAGAAGAAATGACCTGCGGTCCATGGCCCAGAAAGGTACAAGGAGGCCGGCCCGTAGCGGTGACACCCCACCGCGACGCTCAGCTGTCCTCCGGATTGAGGTCTTCCAATTCGGTCGCTGCCGTCTCGGGGTAGAGGGTCAGGACCAGTCCGGCCACGATCAGGGGGGCCACCGCCAGCAACGCCAGGACCGGTGCCACGTTGCCACCCATTCTGTCCGACAGAACACCGGCGAGCAGCAATCCGATGGCGCTGCCCGCGACTCCCACCGTGACGATGGTGCCGTTGGCTCTTCCCCGGTCGTTGGTGCCGAACAGCTCAGGTCCGTAGACGACGAGTGCCGGCACCGCCATTCCTCCGAACACCACACCGCCGAGTGTCAATGCCCACAACCCGAATCCGGCAGAGAAGTACGCGAACACCGTCAGCAACGTGCCGATCATCAGGCCGATCGCCCCGATCGGCCTCCTTCCCTTGGTTTCGGCGAGATATCCCCCCAGAAATATTCCGAGTCCGGCGGGAGTGCTCGTGAGAACCGTGAACAGGCTGATCCGGGTGGCCGAGAAGCCGCGTTGGTGGTTCAGGAAGTCGTTGCGAAATCCCGAGGCCGGGGCCGCGAACATCGCCAGAAGAAACGCGGACACGCCGAGCAGCATCAGCCTCCGTCGTCTTCTCGCCCTGGTCGCTTCGTCATCGTCGTGGTGGTGGTCGGGGCGGTCATGTCTGAGTTTCTCGAACCGGCGGGACTCGGGAAGCCGACGACCGACCGATCGGATGATGAGAATGCCGAGCCCGGCCACGAGGTAGACGATTCGCCATCCACGGATGTTGATGTCGGCGACGGGCAGGATCCAGACTGCCATGCCGGAGCCGAGACCGGCGCTGAGCACCAGAACCGATGCCCCCCAGGCTCGGCTGTGAGCCGGCATTTCTTCGGCCGCGACGATTACGACCAGGATTCCCAGGCCCGTCGACATGCCGCGTGCTATCAACTGAGTGGATCCGAGCATCCACAGTCCGTTCGACAGCCCACCGAGAACCGTGAACGCGCAACCGCCGATACCGGTGGCGATGAGGAGAGATCTGCGGCCATGCTTGTCGGCCGCAACCACCGTCACGAGGGCGATGAGCACACCCGCTCTCACCCCGCCGAGGACGAGTCCCTGTGCGGTGTTGTCGCGGTTGAACTCGTCGGCGGCAAACGTGAGCGTCTGGGTGAGAACCGTTCCGAGGTAGCCGTCGACGATCTGGACGGCCGCCAGCAGGGCCAGCACGGTGGCCGCCCTGGAATCGAGCCGGTCGGGTGGTGCCCACCAGTATCCGTATGAGTCGCGACGGTGTCTCAGCGCGTGCCGGATGGGTGGGTTGAAAAACCTCCCCCACACCGGGACGGCGAGAGCGAACCGGTAGCTCTGGGTGACATTCCACGATCCGTCACCGGCCGAGTCGGCCGCGAGACGGCGCTCGTAGTGATGGAAAGGTCCTTGATCCAGAACCCAGTGATCGGGACCGTCTCGGTGCTCGCCGACAATGTCGTCGCGGGCGGTGCGAAGTCGAGCCAGCTCCTCGGAGTCGCACACGATCGTGTGGGAGAAACTCGTCATGGGGTCAGGTCGGCGGGCACGGACGAAGATGCTACGCCGTGTGTCCGTACCACCGTCCGTTCTTCTAGCCTTGGACCGATGCCGTACGGTTCGATTTTCGACCAGGAGATGGTCGCCAGATTGTCGCCCTCGGCCAGGCGGTTGCTGCGCCGACCACGCCCGCGCCTGCGGGGGGTGCTCCACAAGTGGGCAGCCATTCTCGCCATCCCGGCCGGTGTGGTCCTCACCATCGGAGCGTCCGGGGTTCGGGCGTCGGTTTCGATGGCCGTCTTCGCCTTCGGGGCGGTCACGATGCTCGGGGTGTCGGCGATCGTTCACTCCCGTGACTGGTCGGCGAAGAGGGTCGAGGCGCTGGTGCGGCTCGACCACAGCGCAATCTTCGTCATGTACGCCACGACTGCCACCCCCATCGCGCTTCTCGGTCTCCACGGTCGTGTATCGACATGGATGATGGTCGTGGTCTGGGCGGCGGCCGCGGGCGGGGTCGTCGCCGAGTGGATCCCCGCGCATCCGCCGGCCGGTGTGGTAAATGCCGTCTACCTGTCGCTCGGCTGGTCGATGATGGTGTTCGTCCCGTGGTTGCTCAAGGACCTCACCGTGGGTCAGTTGGTGCTCCTGTTCGTCGGCGGAGGCGTCTACACGGTCGGTGCCGTGGTCGTCGGGTCCCGCCATCCCGACCCTTGGACCAACACGTTCGGGTATCACGAGATCTGGCATGTGCTGGTGGTGGTGGCGGTGCTCCTGCACGGGTGGATGGCTCTCTCGCTGGGCTGGTGACCCGACGCGGCCATTGGCCTGGCTCGCCGCGGTCGGCCGTCGCCGGGCGGGGCGGTCCCGTCACACATCGCACGGGTCGGTGTCATAGATCGCCGCGGTTGCGCCACAATGTGTTGATGGATTCTCAATACCGGGTAGCTCGAGTGCGCCAAGACGGCGCCCGTCTCATCGACGTGGCGTCATCGAACCTGTCGGCGCCGGTTCCGGCGTGTCCCGGCTGGGACTCGGCCAAGCTGATGGTCCACACCGGACGGGTCTGGCATTCCGTCGCGCTCCACGTCGAACGACTCGCGACCGAGATGGTTCCCCGCAGCGAGGTTCCGGTATCCGAAGAGGGTGCTGAGGTCGACTACGCCCAAGGTGCACTCTCACACGTTGTCGAGGCGCTCGAGGCGGCCGACCCTGATGCGTCGGTGTGGGCGTGGGCCGGTGACGGTACGGTCGGTTTCTATCTGCGCCGTATGCATCAGGAGACCCTGATTCATCGCATCGACGCCGAGCAGGCGGCCGGCGTAGTCAGTGAGGTCGATGCCGGTGACGCCGCCGATGGGGTCGACGAACTCCTTCGCGTGCTGCTGCCGGTCGGGGTGCCCGCCGTACCGAGCGGTTCGATACACCTGCACCAGACCGACGGGCCCGGAGAATGGATGATGGAGCCGGCCGACGGACATGTCGTGGCCGGCCTCGGTCACGCCAAGGCCGACGTGGCGATCCGGGCGACGGCCGCCGATCTGCTGCTGACGCTGTGGCAGCGTCGGCCGCTGGTCGGCCTCGAGATCTTCGGTGACCGATCGATCGCCGAGGAGTGGATGGCGTTGTCGGCATGAGCGAGAAAACCAAACGGAAGGTCCTGGAGGGGGGCGGCAGCCTCGACCAGCTGATACCGGTCGTGCTGTTCATCGTCCTGTTCAACCTGGTCAACATCACCGCGGCGGTCGTGGCGGCAACGTTGTGGTCGCTCAAGGCGGCGGTTTCGCGTCGGCGCCACGGCCTCGACATCGGTTGGTGGCTGCCCACCCTGACGATCTATCTGATCGCCCGGTCGGCGGTCACGATTCTCGTGGAACGCGACATCGTCGACTTCGGGGTCAGCCCCGAAGCCGTATATTTCGGCATCGGGTTCATCACCAAGATCCTCATCGGGCTGGCGGTCGCCGTGACGATCATCGTAGGGAAGCCTCTGCTCGCCTGGGCCGTGCCCAAGGTGGTCGAACTCCACGCCGATCTGCTGGCCGACCCCCGCTACATGCGAACCATGGCCACCACCACGTGGCTGATCGTGATCTACGAGGTCGGGTCCGGCATCTGGGACATCTGGTTGTTCAACAACGCCGGTTTCAACCTGTTCTTCCTGACCCGTAGCGTCACGAATTTCGTGGTCTCGTTCCTGGCCATCTCGGTCGGGCTGATGTACATCGACAAACGACTCGAACCGATCGACACCTACCCGGGCATCACCGAGGTGATCGAGTCATCGGGTCGACTTCGCGCGTGACCGGCCGGCCCCACGGCCCGTTGGTGGTGTTGCACGATCATCTCGATGGCGGGGTCCGTCCCGGCACGATTCTCGATCTTGCGGTCGCGGCCGGAATCGCCCCGCCGTGTGACGATGCCGCGTCGCTCGGGAAGTGGCTCACGATCACGCCGGGGATGGATTTCCAGCGGGCATTCTCACGATTCGATCTGGTTATCTCCGTGATGCAGACCCGTGAGGCGCTGCGTCGGGTGGCTCGGGAAGCGGCCGAGGATCTCCGCGCCGACGGTGTCGCCTACGCCGAGACCCGATTCGCTCCTCTCGCCCACACCCTCGGAGGACTCTGCGGCGACGAGGTGACGGAGACGGTGGCCGCCGGCCTGTCGGAGATCGCCGACGATTCGTTCGGTGTTGGCCTGATCGCGTGCGCGCGGCGTGAGCGGACGCCATCGGAATCCGTGGCCACCGCCCGGCTCGCGGCCTCACATGTCGGCGGTGCCCTGGTAGGTTTCGACCTGGCCGGCGGTGAGGTCGGACATCCGGCGAGCGAACACGGCGAAGCGTTGGATATCGCCGCCGCGGCCGGACTCGGCATCACCGTCCACGCCGGCGAGATGGACGGCGTCCATCAGGTGGTCGACGTCCTCGACACCTGCGATCCCGGCCGCATCGGTCACGGCTGGCGGCTGATCGACGACTGCGAGGTGGCCGACGGTCGCATCGTGGCACTCGGCCCCACGGCCACCAGGGTGCGAGACCGGGGCATCCCGCTCGAGATCTGTCTCACCTCCAACGCCTGCCTGGGTCGGCCGGTGCAGACACACCCCGTGAGGATGTTGTTCGACGCCGGGTTCAGGATCACGCTCAACCCCGATGACCGCACCATCACCACCACCTCGTCGAGTCGGGAGAACGATCTGGCCGCGTCGCTCCACGGCTTCACGCGTGCCGAACTGTCGGCGGTGAACGAGCGGGCCGCGTTGTCGGTGTTCGGTTCCGACGCGCTGCGTGCCTCTCTCGCTGCTCATGTGGTCGATGGGTGGGGGGTCTCTCCGTCGCGCCTGGTCCACATGGCTCGGCGCGACGTGTGGCAGGTGGCCCGATCCGGTGGCACCTACATGCCCGAGGAATGGGGGCGAGACGGGTTCATCCATCTCTCGGCCCTGCACCAGGTCCTGTCGCCGGCCAACGCGATCTTCCGCGGTGCCACCGATCTCGTGGCCTTGGTGCTCGATGCCCACATGATCGCCGATGCGGTGGTGTGGGAGCACGGGACGGGGACGCTCGAGACCTTCCCTCACCTCTATTCGGCGTTGCCGACCGACGCCGTGTTGGCCGAGGTCGACCTGTCGCCGTCGGCGGACGGTTCGTTCCTGCTGCCGTCCGCTCTGGTGTCGGCGGTTCGTCGCTGACCGGCTCAGAGCCGTCGGATGCCGACCGGCACGACGATCGCCTGCTGTTCACGCGATGACGCCTCGAGGTCGACGCACGCGTCGATGACCCATTCGTAGTGGTCGTCGGGGTCGCAGATCGTCTGTCTGACCCGACCGGTTGCCATGTCGATGTCGATCCACTGTTTCGATCGGGCGTCGGCGTCGATCACGACGAAGTCGTGTTCATCCCAGAAGTCGCGCATCTGCTCAACCACCTCATCGGGGGTCCAGGGCCCGGGGTCGGCGAGTGAGCGGACGAGTTCGCCGGCCTTGCGACGGGCCAGCAGGGAGACCCAACGGAACATCTCGTTGCGGACCATGACCGCGAACGCCCGCTCGTTGTGGGTGATGTCGGGTGATTCGGGGGGCTTCACCTCGTCGGTGTCGTCGGTCGGGTCGCGCAGCCGCTCCCACTCGTCGATGAGGCTCGAATCGACATGGCGGATGGTGGCTCCGAGCCACTCGATGATGTCGCTGAGATCGTCGGTGCCGTGTTCGGCCGGCACGGTCTGGACCAGCGTCTTGTAGCAGTCGGTGAGGTATCGCAGCAGGAGTCCCTCCGATCGCTTGAGCCCGTAGCGCGAGACGTACTGGTTGAACGTCTCGGCGTGTTCGAGCATGTCCCGGGTGACCGACTTGGGGCTCACGCTCTCCCGCCCGACCCAGGGATGGTGTCGGGCGAATATCTCGAATGCCGGCTCGATGAACTCGGCCTCCGGGGTGGGCCAGGTGAGCTTGTCGAGTTGTTCCATGCGCTGCTCGTACTCGACCCCCTGCGACTTCAGTTCGTTGACCAGATGGTCCTTGGCCTTGTCGAGTTGCGAGTAGAGGATGGTCATCGGATCGTCGAGCACCGACTCGACCAGGCTCAACACCTGCAGATGGTGGTCGGGCGCCTCCGGGTCGAGGGCGTCGATGGCCTCGACCACGAACAGGGCCAACGGCTGGTTGAGGCGGAAGTTGTCCTGGAGGTCGAGGTTGATTCTCACCGGGCGACCGAGGTGGTCGGGTTCGTCGAGCGTCTCGATGATTCCGGCTTCGACCAGGGAGCGAAAAACCGCCACGGCCCGGCTGATGTGGCGTCGCTGGTTCTTGCGGGTCTCGTGATTGTCGGCCAGCAGGCGTTTCATGGCCGAGCAGCCGTCTCCGGGTCGGTCGAGCACGTTGAGCAGCATGGCGTGACTGACCGAGAAGTTCGATGTGAGGGTCTCGGGCCGGCCGTTTTGCAGACGAACGAGGGTGTCACCGTCCCAATGGGCGTAGCCCCTCTCCGGAGGCTTGCGCTTGACGAGCTTGCGCTTCTTGGCGGGGTCGTGTTGGGCCTTGGCTGCGGCCAACCTGTTTTCGACCACGTGCTCGGGGGCCTGAACCAGCACGGAGCCTGCAGTGTCGAAGCCCTTGCGTCCGGCCCGTCCCGCGATCTGCTGGAAATCGCGCACGCTCAGCACCCGCACCCGGCGTCCGTCGTACTTGCAGAGCCGGGTGAAGAGCACGGTGCGGATCGGGACGTTGATTCCCACCCCGAGCGTGTCGGTGCCACAGATGAGCTTGAGTAGGCCCTGCTGGGCGAGCTTCTCGACGAGGAGCCGGTACTTGGGGAGAAGCCCTGCGTGATGCAGTCCGATGCCGGCCAGCACGAAACGGCGGAGGTCCTTCCCGATCGGGGTGTCGAACCGGAACCCGCCGATCGCGGCTTTCACGGCTTCCTTCTCGTCCTTGGTGAGAACGTTGAGACTGGTGAGACTCTGAGCCCGGCCCGCCGCGTCCTTCTGGGTGAAGTGGACGATGTAGACCGGCACACGGCCGTCGGACAGCAGTTCGCCGATCGAGTCGAGCAGGGTGGTCTCGCGGTATTCGAAGTCGAGCGGAACCGGCCGCCGGGCGGTCTCGACGAGCGCGGTGAAGCGGCCGGTGCGCGCCGTGAGATCGTCGCGCAGAAATGTCGTGTCGCCCAGCGTGGCCGACATCAACAGGAACGCGGCGTCGGGCAGTTCGAGCAGCGGAACCTGCCACGCCCAGCCGCGGTCACGGTCGCCGTAGTAGTGAAATTCGTCCATCACCACGAGGTCGACATCGGTGTCGGCGCCGCTGCGCAACGACATGTTGGCGAGGATTTCCGCCGTGCACACGATCACCGGCGCACTCGAGTTGACACTGGCGTCTCCGGTGATCATCCCGACGTTGTCGGCGCCGAGCCGGCGGGTGATCTCGAAGAACTTCTCGCTCACCAGCGCCTTCACGGGTGCGGTGTAGAAGGCCCGCCTGCCGGTGGCGACCATGGCGAAGGCCCCGGCCAGGCCGACCAGCGACTTTCCGGATCCGGTCGGCGTGGCGAGTACCACGTTGTCGCCGCTCAGCAGCGAGATGATCGCCTCCTCCTGATGCGGGTAGAGGGTGATTCCCGACGAGTCGGCCCATTCGAGGAAGGCCATGAGCAGGTTGTCGTCGGACGCCTCGCTCGGGAGGAAGTCGATCAGCGGGGCGGCCGTCACCTGGCTGGAATCAACGAAATGACGAAGCGGCTCGATACCAGGTTGCCGCGGGCGGATGCGTGGGTCAGAACTGGCCCTTGCGCAGGAGCACCACGGCGACGGTGCGGGCCAGGATCGACAGGTCGGTGACCAGGCTCCAGTTGTCGACGTAGTACAGATCGAGCTGGGCGTACATCGAGTCGTGGTCGGTGTCGGAGCGTCCCTTGACCTGCCACATACCGGTGATGCCGGGCTTGACCCTCAGACGGTTGTGAAGTTCCTTGTCCCAGCCCTGTACCTCACGGGGAAGGGCAGGCCTCGGGCCGACCAGGCTCATCTCGCCCCGTATCACATTCATGAGTTGTGGCAGTTCGTCGATCGAGAGCTTGCGCAGGATTCGTCCGGCCCGGGTTATGCGGGGATCATCGCGGATCTTGAACAGCAGGCCCGTGGTGTCGGATTGGTCGAGCAGGTCGTCGAGGTTTGAACATCTCGAACAGGTTGCCGTCACGGCCCACCCGGGGCTGTTTGAACAGCACCGGGCCCTTGCTGGTGGCCTTGATGGCCACGGCCGACACCGCCAGTATCGGCAGGGAGAGGATGAGGGTCACACAGGCGATACCCAGATCGAAGATGCGTTTGGCCCGTGGGCGCCACCCGGTGCGCACGACCGGTTCGATGTACATCATCGGCATTCGACCGACGGGGCGAATCGTGAGCCGGTGAGCGGCAATGTCGCAGAGCGTGGAGGACAACTCGACATGGACGCCGTACTCGGACAAGGCCCGGATCAGTCGGTTGGACGAGCCGACGTCGATCGCCGTGGCGGCGATGATGATGCTGGACGACCCCACCGTCTCGATGGCCCGGATCACCTTTGACGGGTCGCCCAGCATGGCGAGAGTCGATTCGC
>QIIW01000019.1 GCA_003231645.1 Acidimicrobiia bacterium
GTGACCCGGAGGCCGGGCACCGCCGGGATCGGCGGATGCCTCCTCCAAGAGGTCCTTGAACCCGTCGGAACCCACGACATCGTCGGTGAACCACCGCAGCAACTGATCATCGGTGAGGTTCTCGATGCCTGAATCATCGGGATCTTCGGATGGCACGTCGCGTCGCGTCTCGTCTCGTCGGCCGGGCCAGCACCGTAGTCGAAAGTCGTGTCATGGGCTTCGAGAACTCGCTCCGGTCCGCACGACCCCAGATCGTTGTTGGCGGCGCGAGTAGCCGTTGGCCGCTGGTTCTGGCACGCTAACGATCGTTCACATCCGCAGTAGATCGCCCCAGGAGGGGTCATGAGCAAACTTCTCGAAGGCAAGATCGCGCTGGTAACCGGCGCCGGCCGTGGAATCGGCCGCGAACACGCCCTGATGCTGGCCGAGAACGGCGCCGCCGTCGTCGTCAACGACCTCGGCGGCGACGAACACGGCAGCGAGGGCGACACCACACCGGCCATGGAAGTGGTCAAGGAGATCGAGGCCATGGGCGGACGCGCGGCGGTCAACGGTGGCAACGTCGCCGACTTCGACCAGGCCAAGGCCATGGTCGACCAGGCCATCGAGACCTTCGGCGACATCAACATCGTCATCAACAACGCCGGCATCCTTCGCGACCGCATGGTGTTCTCGATCACCGAAAGCGACTGGGACGCGGTGATGGCCGTTCACCTCAAAGGCACCTTCGGCCCGTCGCATCACGCCGCCATCTACTGGCGCAACAAGGCCAAGGCCGGCGAAGAGGTCTACGGACGCATCATCAACACGTCGTCACCGTCGGGGATCTACGGCAATGTCGGACAGACCAACTACGGCGCGGCCAAGGCCGGCATCGCGGCATTCACCATCATCGCCGCCCAGGAACTCGTCAAGTACGGCGTCACCGTCAACGCCCTGGCCCCCACCGCCTTCACCCGCATGACCGCTCCCCTGATGGGTGGCGCCGACGCGCCCGAGAAACTCAAGGACGCCATCAACCCCCGCTGGATCGCGGTCACCGCCACCTGGCTCGCCAGCCCGGAAGCAGCCAAGGTCACCGGTCGCATCTTCGACATACGCGGCGAAAACCTCGGTATTGCCGAGGGATGGCACCTCGGCCCGGTCGCCAAGCAGAGCGACGAGCCCGCCGACCTCGGCCCGGTCGTGGCCGAACTCATGAGCAAGGCCCGCCTCAACGCCTCGATGGACGGCACCGACCACGAAGGCCCCGGGTTCCCCGGCCACGGGATCTGATCAGGGGTAGTCGACCTGGCAGAAGCCATGGTTGCAGTATCCACCAGGATTCTTGGCGAGATACTGCTGGTGGTGGTCCTCGGCCAGATAGAAGACGCCGGCGTCGACTATCCGCGTGGTGATCTCGCCGTAGCCGGCTGCTGACAACCTGGCCTGATAGATGTCACGGCTGCGCTCGGCGGCCGCTCTCTGGGCATCGTCGTACACGTAGATCTCGCTGCGGTACTGGGTGCCGATGTCGTTGCCCTGCCCCATGAACTGTGTCGGGTCGTGGACTTCCCAGAACACCTTCAACAAGGTGCCGTATTCGACGGTCGCCGGGTCGTACACGGCCAGAGCCACCTCGTTGTGGCCGGTGCGCGCCGTGCACACCTCGTCGTAGGTCGGGTTGGGGGTGAACCCTGCGGTGTACCCGGCCGCGGTCGTGTAGACGCCTTCGACCTGCCAGAGGTGGCGCTCCGCACCCCAGAAGCAGCCCATGCCGAACATGGCCCTCGCGTCGCCATCGGGGTAGGGAGGGCCGATCCTGGTGCCCAGCACGGCGTGGACGGCGTCGCTCCCGGCCAAGGCCTCGGGCCGGCCGGGCAGGGCGTCGACCCGGGCGATCATCTGCTGCTTGTCACGTCGAAAGGTCATGTCGTCTTCTCCTCCCGTCAGACACTAGAAGCCGGCCGGCCGGCCGGTGCCTCATCAGGTCACCCTCACCGACTCACCGGTGAGGGCCACCACGGCCGAGCCCGTGAAGTCGGCCGACGAACGCCCCACCACGATGCGGTAGTCACCCGGGTCGACGTACCAGCCGGGGGTGCTGCGTCGGTCATGGCCGGCCTCGGCCGGCACCGGGCCACCGTGACGCAGGGTCTCCCAGTCGGGATCGGAGACGTCGTAGTAGGCGAAGGAACGGGGGCCGAGTTCGATGGGGACGGCAACGGACTCGCCCGGCTCGAGGTCGACCTTGGCGAAGCCCGCCAATTCCCTCACCGGGCGGGACAGCCGCGGTGAGATCGGCTCGACATACACCTGTACGACCTCCGAACCGCGTCGTCCGCCCGTGTTGGTGACAGTGAGCGCGACCCCGACCGTGTCGCCCGCGCTCGCCTTGGTGGCCACCACCGGGCCCGCGATGTCGAAGGTCGTGTAGGACAGGCCGTGGCCGAACGGTACCGCCGGCTCGATGCCGCGGGCGTCGAACCAGCGATGGCCAATGTAGAGGCCCTCGCCGTAACGGACCGTGCCGTTCTCGCCGGGATAGTTGACAAACGCCGGATGATGTTCATAGCGGGCGGGCACCGAGGTGGGCATGCGACCACCGGGATCGCGGTCACCAAGCAGCACGTCGACCAGTGCCTCGCCGAGTTCCTGACCGGCGAACCCGATCGACAGAACCGCGGCCGGATCATCGATCCAGTCGAGGGCGTGGGGGCCACCGGCGTTGACCACCACCACCGTTCTGGGGTTCACGGCCGAGACCCTGCGGATCAACTCCGGCTGATCTCCGGGCAGCTCGAACAGGTCACGATCGCGGCCCTCGGTCTCCCAGTCGTCGTTGGTGCCGACCACCACCAGCGCGACATCGGAGCGGGCCGCCAACTCCACCGCCTCACCGACCAGATCGGTGTCGACCAACGAGACCAGGCCCAGTTTCGAGCCCGACAACAAGATGGCATCCCGGTTGGTGCCCTCGACGGTCACCGCCACCGATCGACCGGCCTCGAACTCGAGCACCGCTTCGATCTCGGCCGACGCGAATCCGAAGAAGTCCTCCCCCGAGCCGAAGTCGCCTTCCGTGGCGTCGATCACGATCTCGCCGTCGATCAGAACCCGGCACCGCCCGGCCTGGACCAGCCGCAGCGAATGCGGGCCGGAGGCCGACGGGGTGATGCGCCCGTTCGCGCGGTAGGAGAAACCGCCCTCCGGAACACCCGGCTCGGGCTCCCCGAAGAAGATCAACCGGAAGTCGGGACGGGTGGCCAGCACCACCGGATCGTCCTCGAAGTCCAGTCCGGCAAAGAACTCGACCGTGACATCGGCGTCGAGGAGGGGCCGGGACAGTGCCGGCGTGAAACGATTGATGTCGCACCCCGTCGCGTAGCGGATGTCCACCGAATCTCCCAGACGATCCCGCAACGCGTCGAGCGGCGACACCGCCCGGTAGGACGCCACCGCGGCCGAACCGCCCCCCATGATCTTGGCATTGAGCGCGTTGGGGCCGATCACCGCGATCGAGGAAAGCCCCGCCGGGTCCAGGGGAAGCACGCCGTCGTTGCTCAACAACACGGTGGCCGCGGCCGCCGCCTCACGAACCAGGGCACGGTCACCGGGCCGGTCGAGCGGCTTCTCGGCGTCGGCTCCGACACCATCGAGCACCCCGGTCCGCTCCAGTGCCACCAGCACGTCGGAAGTGATCGCGTCGAGATCCTCCGACGCCACCTCACCGGCCCTGAGGGCGTCACTCAAGCTGTCGCCGTACCATCGACCACGTCCCGGCATTTCGAGGCTCATGCCGGCCCGAGTCGATGCGACCGTCGATCGGGCCGCGAACCAATCCGACACCACGAAACCGTCGAAACCCCACTCGTCGCGCAGCACATCGCGCAGTAGCCACTCGTTCTCCGAGCAGTAGCTGCCGCCGAGACGGTTGTAGGCGCTCATGACCCCCCACGCCCCGGCCCGTACCGCATGTTCGAAAGGCACCATGTAAACCTCACGCAGAGTCCGCTCGTCGATCTGAACGTCGATCGTGTTGCGCTCGAACTCCGAGTCGTTGCCTACGAAATGCTTGGGGGTGGTGGCCACACCGCGGCTCTGCACGCCGGCCACGAAAGCCGCCGCCAAGCGCCCCGACAGCAGCGGGTCCTCGGAATAGCACTCGAAGTTTCGTCCTCCCTTGGGGGAACGGTGGAGGTTGATCGTGGGGGCCAGCAGCACGTGCGCACCCTTGGCCCGGCACTCGTCACCAAGGAGGCCACCGAGCCGCTGGACGAGATCGGGGTCCCAGGTGGCCCCCAGCGCCGAACCGGCCGGAATGCATGCCGTGGGAGTGCCGGTGCCCAGCAGGCCGTCGCCACGGGCACCGTTGGGGCCGTCGGTGACCTTCATCGACGGAATCCCGAGCCTCTCTATCGGGCGGGTGTGCCACATGTCGAGGCCGGTCACAAGCTCCACCTTCTCGTCGGTGGTCAACTGGGCGAGGAGCCCATCGGTCCGTTTGCTCATGGCGCCGATCCTGACACAGCCGACCCCCTGAGACCGTCAGTCGGTGGCGGGGACGGGGATCCTGAAGCTGCGGGCCACCTCGGGGCGGCGGAGCTTCCAGATGAGGCCGTCGTAGAAGAGATGCAGGGCACCAAGGGTGAGAAACACCATGGCGTAGGCCTGCCAGCTTGCATACCACCGCAGTGTGAACACGGCGGTGAACACCATGACCGTGTAGATCACCATGAGTCCCAGCGGTCCGAGTCCGCTGCGTACCGCTCGGCCCAGAGGGGCACCGCCATCGGTGACCGGATCGGGGTAACGATCACCGAGATGCTTGTAGACGATCAGGTAGTACTCGGCGGCATGGGCACCGACGTAGCCGACAAAACCGGCAATCGGCGAGACGATGATCAGGCCGAACAACACCGCCGACGAACCCATGTAGATCCACTTGGCCGGGTTCACCTGCCCCGACGCGAGTTCCTGACGAACCCACACCACCGCCAGTGCGGCTACACCCAGAATCATCAACGGCAGGATCATCCGGGCGACCGGGGCGGCGTTGGTGAGCAACTCCAGGCCCTTCTGGTTGCGCCCCCCGAGACCGGCCTCGGCGATTCGACCCGGGGTGGCCGAGTCGGCTGCACCCCACACCACGGCCAGCAGCAACATCGACCAGAGCAGGTTGTGCTCGATACGGCCGTCGGTCTGTCCGGCCTTACGGCCGTAGATGCGCGAGATGCCGTAGCGCTGCTGAAGCGTGTGGCCGGCGTTCCAGACGCCCGCGATCACCGCGATGATCACCGGATCGAGTAGCAGTCCGATCACCACCGCGGCCAGGAACACGAAAGGAGTGATCGCAAAGATCAGGTGACGGGACCGGTAGACGTGGCCGTCGGCATAGACCAGCGCAATGGTGAGCGGCTGGTGGGACACCGAGAAGATCAGCGTGGCCGCCGCCAACCATTCGATGCGGGATGTGTCGCCCGACCATGCCAGCGCCAGCGCCACGAATGGTATCCACGCAAATGCCATCGCCAGATCCCAAGCCGGGCCAACCAACCAGCGGTATTCGGCGTGTCGCGGCCCGCGGTGGGCGAGTGTCATCCCCATGTGGTCACCAGACAGTCGGTGCTGACGGTGGCAGCCAGCACGGCGATCGTATTCGCCGTAACCACGCGTCCGCAATCGGATGGCACCGCGGCCGGCACACCGGAGGACACCACCACCGCGCCTCGTACCCGGAATCGGGCCGAACGGCCCACGGCCAACCGTACCTTCTTCTACACCCACGCCCGAATCGATCCGATGCTCAGGAGCACGATGAATCGGGACCGACGCCCGATGACGTCATCGATCGGGACCAAGCCGCGGGCGAAGGAGGTGTGTCCGATGTTCGAACCTACCGGCAGCGTCTATCTCGACCCACCGAGCCGACCCTCCGTCCCGGTGACCCGGCCGGCGCGCGCCCGCGTCGTCTCGGCCGCCGTCCTGGGCTTCATCGGCATGACCTCGATGCTGTTGGCCGGCATCCTCGTCGGCCTCCACTACCTCGTCGCCGATCCTGCACCGACCATCGCCGCCGTCGATGCCACCCTCGACAGCCCGGTCGCCAGGGCCGAGATGCACGGGAAGTTGTCATCCGCGATCGCCGACCGGATGGTGGGACCCGACGTCTCCGCCGCCGCTGCCCTCTACGGCATCGATGTGAAGGCCGACGCCGACCTCGTCGCCGACGCCATTCTCGACGACCCGGCGTTTCGTGTCGCCCTCGACAAGTTCGTCGTCCGGGCCCACGACCTGATGCTGATCGACCCCGGTGGGCCGGCAGCCGACGTCTCGGCGGTGACGGATGCGGCGATGGCGGTGGTGGAACGCGAATCGCCGGAACTGGCCGCCATGATCGCCCCCGACAGCCAGATCCTGGCGTTCGACTCGTCTTCTCTACCCGACCTGAGCCTTCCGATGCGTTTCGTCGACCAGGCCCTGTTCGCGGCGCTGATCGGTCTGCTCGGTCTGCCCCTTGCCGCGCTGATCCACCCGCACCGTCACCGGGTGCTGGCATGGGTGGGTCGGCTGTGGTTGATCGCCGGTGCCGCGGCCGCCTCGGCCACCGTGGGTCTGCCGTACCTGGGTGGGAAGATGTCCGGATGGTCGACGGTCGAGGTCGCTGTCCGTGCCGCTCTGCTCAGATTTCTCATGCCCTCGGCCGGCATCGCCCTGGCCGGCTTGGCGTTCATGACCACGGCAGCGGTGCTGAAATACCGCGAGCAGACCCGAACCTCACGTGAAGGAGCGGATGCCGCGCTCGGGATGGGCCCTGTCCTCAGTCCGGCCCCCGCCCACGGGATGATCGGCCCGGCCGATACCGCTCAGATCAGCTCACGATCCTCAGGGGCCTTCTCGAGTTGAAAGGCCCGGTGGAGGGCGGTGACCGCGTTCTCGGCCTGATCCTCGCGTACCACGCAGGAGATACGTATGGCCGAGGTGGAGATCATCTCGATGTTGATGCCCGAATCGGCGAACGTCTCGAACATGGTGGCGGCCACACCGGGATTGGTCTTCATACCGGCGCCGACAAGGCTCACCCGGGCGATGTCGGAGTCGGTGATCACACCGACCGATCCGAGTGACTCCGAGACCGCGTCGACTGCCGCCGAGGCCCGATCGACCTGATCGTGGGGGACCGTGAAACTGATGTCGGTGACACCGGCCTCCGACACGTTCTGCACGATCATGTCGACATTGACATCGGCGCCGGCCAAGGTGCGGAACAGTGCCGCGGCAACGCCGGGCCGGTCGGACACCCCGGAGACGGTCATCTTGGCCTCGGAGGTGTCGTGGGTGACAGCGGAAATGATGGCGGCTTCCATGGGATCCTCCTGTGTGACCCAAGTGCCCGGGGCCCAGGTGAAAGCGCTGCGGACATGCAACGGCACCCCCAACGACCGGGCGAGCTCGACCGAACGCATGGCCGGCTTGGGGCAGCCGGTAGCGGTCATCTCGAGAAGTTCGTCGAAAGAAATCGTCGACATGCGGCGGGCCTCGGGAACCAACCTCGGGTCGGTCGTGAACACGCCGGGAACATCGGTGTAGAGCTCGCACGAATCGGCCCCCAGGGCGTGGGCCAGCGCGACGGCGGTCGTATCGGAACCACCGCGGCCGAAGAAGGTGACGTCGTGGTCGGTCGACACCCCCTGCGAACCACCGACAACCGGGACCCGACCGGCATCGACCGCTTCCTTGATGCGCTGCGGCTTGACCTCAAGGATCTTGGCGTTGCGGTGGGCGGTGTCGGTGAGGAAACCCGCCTGGCTGCCGGTGAACGAGTGGGCCTCGACCCCGCGGTCGGCCAGCGCCATCGACATGAGCGCGCACGCCTTGCGTTCGCCCCCGGTGATGAGCATGTCCATCTCGCGGCCCGGTTTGGTCTCGGACACCGCGTCGGCCAGACGGATCAGTTCGTCGGTCTCCTTGCCCATCGCGGAAACGACCAGAACGACCCGGTCGCCCCGCTTGCGACAACGCACCACATGGTCGGCCACCTCCCGGATCCTGTCGGGACCGGCGACCGAAGTGCCGCCGAATTTCTGAACTACCAGAGCCACGACCGGCAGGCTATCCGCAGCGCCATGATGCGTGGCCGGCTATTTCGTCACGAACAGTTCGATGCTGCGGTCGCCACCAGCGCGGGCCCCACCGACTACCACCTCGTCGATGGTCGGGACGGTGCCGGCATCGATTCGGGGCATCGATACCGATGCCACCCATGGGTCGAGTTCCAGCAGAGCCGCCAGTCGTAGAGAGTCCGAGAACAGCACCACACCGAAGTCGCTCAGTTGACCATCGAAGGTGGCCAGCCCGGCGGCGAGACGTCGGCCGGCATCTCCGTGTGATCCGAGCACCGAGACGACATCGTCGACGACGGCACCACTCGGCCACTCAGCCACACGTAACCACGAGGGTTTCGCACCCGAGCGCCTCAGTCCGGCGGCCCGCAACCTCCGCACGAGTTCACGGCTTTCCACTACCACCGCACCATCGTCGACGGCCCGCTCGCGGTCGGCCTCGTCGACATCGTAGTGGTCACCCTGGAAACCGAGGCGGCGTTTACCGACCCGCCGGGCCGCCTCGTGAAGTTCCTCGTAGGACTCGTCGCTCACGAGATGGGCCCAGCAGCGGCCTCTCCACGGCCACACGGCTTCGTCGACGAGAACGGTCACCGGCCAGACCGTAGCGGCCCGCCACGGCGGCGGCTCCACGGTCGCGGCCGGCGGCTACCCGTGGCAGAATCATGCGGTGATCGAAACCGGGCTCGACGAGGTATCCCTGAACGTGCCCGCCCATGTTGCCTATGCCCGGATCGTGAGGCTCGCCGCGGCATCGCTGGCGGTCAATCAGGGAATGAGCTTCGGCGAGATCGACGACCTGCGAAGTGTGGTCGACGGCGCGGTGGGGATCCTGCTCGATGTCGACGGCGGCGCCGACGAAGACTCACTCGAGATCACCTACCGCTTCTCGGCCGGCAAGTTCGAGATGACGGTCGCCCGATCCGGCAACGCGACACTGCGCAAATCGGTGATCGACGACTTCGTCGACAACTGCTCCACGCTGATCGACGGGTTCGAGATCCGGGAGCCCGACCGATGGCTCCGGATCCGCAAGACCCCGGCCGGCGACACCTGATCAACGACCGGTCGAGCCGAAACCGTCGGCGCCCCGAATCGACCCGTCGAGATCGATGACCTCGACGAACCTCACCGTCTCGACCGCCTGCACGACGAACTGAGCGATCCGCTCGCCGCGCGTAACCACGAACTCCTCGCTCGGGTCGGTGTTGACCAACAGGACCTTCAGCTCACCGCGGTAGCCCGAGTCGATGAGGCCCGGACTGTTGAGGCACGTGACCCCGTGCTGCAACGCCAAGCCACTGCGGGGCTGGACGAACCCCGCGTATCCGGGCGGCAGGGCAACTGCCACACCGGTGGGCACCAGAGCCCGCCCACCGGCGGAAGCCAGGACGGTGCCCACCCGGGCCAGCAGATCGATGCCGGCATCGCCCTCCCTGGCGTAGGCCGGCAACGGCAGATCGGGGTCGAGTCGGATCACGGGTAGATCGAGCACGACGAGAGAGTAGCGAATCGGGCCGCCTAGCCTGAGACGATGCTCGCATGGATGGACCTCGAAATGACCGGCCTCGACCCTGACCGCCACGTGATCGTCGAGATCGCCACCATCATCACCAACGACGATCTCGAGGTGATCGCCGAATCACCCGACATGGTGATCCACACCACCGCTGCCGAACTCGCCCGCATGGACGACTTCGTCGTCGACATGCACACCAACAGCGGTCTGCTGGAGGAGATCAAGGCCTCCACCGTCTCACTCGCCGAGGCCGGTCGAATCACCCTCGACTTCCTTCGAGAGCACATCGCCGAACCCCGAACCGTTCCACTCTGCGGCAACTCGATCGGCACCGACCGTCGTTTCCTGGCCAGGCAACTGCCCGAGATCGAAGAGTTTCTCCACTACAGGTCGGTCGACGTGTCGACCCTCAAGGAACTCGCCCGCCGTTGGTATCCGGCCGTCGTGAAGGGCGCACCGACCAAGGCCGGCGGGCACCGTGCCCTCGACGACATCCGGGAAAGCCTCGAAGAACTCCGCTACTACCGCGGTGCGCTCTTCGTCACCCCACCGGGTGACGCTCAGGTTTAGCCACCCGAGACGCGCCGCCGTATGGTGCACGCGTGAGCGAACCGATCTACCGCAAACAGGAGCAGGAGCCGGCCTCCGAAGAGGTCACCGAGGTCGCTCCGGGCGTGCTCCGCATGATGCTCCCCATCTCGATGCCGGGGCTCGGCCACGTCAACTGCTACGCGCTCGAGGACGAGCGCGGGTTCGCTCTCGTCGATCCGGGCCTGCCCGGCGAGGAGTCGTGGACCGCGCTCATGACCAGGATGAAGTCGGCCGGAATCCCACTCCGGCGCGTGCATACCGTGGTCGTCACCCACAGTCACCCCGACCATTTCGGGGGCAGCGACCAACTTCGAGAGGAGACGGGTTCCGAGATCCTCACCCACGAGTCGTTCAAGTCGCTGGTCGCCGAGACCAACGACGATCTCGACCTCGACTTTCTCGAAGCCGACGCCGACGAACTGCTGGAACTCTGGAAGCGCCGTTGGGAGAGCTTCGGGCCGACCGCATGGGGCACCAGGCGCCAGCCGCCCCCCGACGAAGCGATCAGGCGTTGGATGGTGTTGGGTGACGGTAACCCCCGCCGATTCCGTGGGCCCACCCCCACCATCCGGGTCGCCGACCGCGAAGCCGTACGGTTGGGCCGCCGCGACTGGTTCGCGGTCCACACTCCCGGCCACACCTGCGATCACCTCTGCCTCTGGGACCCGACCAACGGTGTGCTGCTGAGCGGCGACCACGTGTTGCCGACCATCACCCCGCACATCGCCGGATCCACCGACCTGGCCGACCCGCTGGCGTCGTTCTTCCGGTCTCTGGAACGGGTGGGTGACTTCGAGGGGGTGGAGATCGCGTTACCCGCCCACGGCCATCCGTTCGCGGCACTGCGCGAACGCACGCAGCACATCCGCCAACACCACGAGGAACGTCTGCAGCTCCTGCGTGACGCCGCCGACGCCAACTTCGACGCGCCGGTCGAAGCGTGGATGAAGGTCCTGTTCAAGGAACGTTCGTGGGGCGAGATGGCGGCGAGCGAGACCTTCGCCCATCTCGAACACCTGCGTATCGCGGGCGAGGCCGGCGTCCGTACCGACCCGGAGGGCCTGCTCCGGTTCACCGTCGACCCGCATGCGAGGGCCGCGACGGTCAGCGGAGAGGCCTGACCCTCACCGCGTTGCCGGGTACATCGCCCGACATCAACCAGGTGTCGACCCCACCGTCCGCCGCGACCCAGCTCAGGGTCACCTCACCACCACGCTCGAGGGAACCGGCATGCTCCAACTCGGCTCGCATGCCCCGACGCGACACCCCGACCATATCGAGCGCCTCCTCGATCGTGGCCCACTGCGCGGCGTTGTTGACATGCCCCAACACGTCGAGGTCGCTGAAGCGCAGCTCCCAGCGCCGCTTCTCGGCGCCGTCGGGCGGACGCGACGGGAGCGACAAGCGGGCCGAAACCCGCCTGCCGTCACACGCCTCGCCGTAGATCCCAAAGAACTCGTCCGAGAGCCTCACCGGTCGACCGGTCCGGCCGTCGATCCTCACCCAGAGCGCAACCGCCTCGACCCGCCCTCCTGCTTCGCCACGAATGTCGGTGCGGCGCTCGGCCCAGCGACTCCCGTAGCCGCTGCACCACGTGGTGAGTTCGACCGGTTCCTCGAACACCGGCTCGGCCTCCACCTCGATCATGGTGCGCCTCACCACCCAGTTCATGGGGTCGGCGATACCACTGTCGGCGGCATCGTCGCGGGCGACATCCTGGGCGTAGCGGGCGAGGGCATCGAGGCGACATCGTCCCTCGGGGTCGACATCGGCCAACCTCACACGACGTTGGGTGGTGAAGGTCCGTCCCGTCGACGGTCGGGGCACGATGACACTCGCTCCGAGCTCGGTCATGGCCCCAGACGGTAACTGCTGACCGACATCCGGAACCTCATTGTCGGCCCGATGACGATGTCGACAAGCCACGCCGAACTAAATCGGTTGACGAAACCCGATTTGTCCGCGACGGTGTCCGGGCCGCAACACCCCGGCCGACCAGGAGCAGACATGTTCACCACCATGTGCACCAAGCATCGCAGCCATCGCGTCGATGCCTCGGCGCGCGTCGCCGTGAATTCGACTGCGGGCATGTCGGCCGACTGGCGTTTCACGGCCAAGCCGTATGCCAACCAGCGACCTTCGGGTGCTCCTCCCGGCTGAACCAGCCGCCAAGGGAGAGAGATGCACGAAGGCCGTCGGTAACCCGGCGGTCTTTCTGCTTTTCGGCCCCGCATCAGACGCCCGACCTCGCCGGCCAGACCCACCCGACCAGGACCGACCAGGTCCACCACCGATACCCACCCGACCAGGACCGACCAGGTCCACCACCGATACCGCCCATCGCAGGAAGGAGACGAGGAGATGACCTCCCTCGTCGAAACCGACACAGCCATGCCGTTCACAGATCGATGCTGGGAGGACTCGGCGGCGTGCCGCGGGGTCACCCACGCCGCCGACATGTTCTTCAGCGAGGACCTCGGCGACATCGCGGCCGCCAAGCGGATCTGCACCGACTGCCCGGTGTTGGGACCGTGTCTCCAGGGCGCGCTCGAACGCCGGGAGCCCTGGGGCGTGTGGGGTGGACAACTGTTCATGAACGGTAGGATGCTCACCGTCAAGCGCCGACGGGGGCGCCCACCCAAGACACCTCGACCCGACGACCTGATGCCGGTCGTCACGGTCCCCGCTCACCTAGCCGAACAGGCCAGGCGACGCACGGCGTGAAAGCGCCCGTCGACAGCATCGACACCACGGCGGCACGTTGTCTCCGAGACGATCGCCCGGGCCCGGGCAACGGTTCAAGCGAGCCCCGGCCCGGCGTCTCGGGGCGGGACGT
>QIIW01000161.1 GCA_003231645.1 Acidimicrobiia bacterium
CCATCGGACGCCCCGAGCTGTACGTCTTCGTCTGGCTCCTGCCGTGGATGACGGTGTGGAAGGTGCTCAACCGGCTGCGTTCCATCGCCGAACACGGCGGCATGCACAAGTCGGCCGACCGACGCGAGACGACCCACCACGTCCGCCAGAGGTTGATCCCCCGCTTCTGGTTTGCGCCCTTCAACACCGGCTGGCACCTCGCCCACCACGTCGACCCCGGTATTCCCTTCCGCCATCTGCCGGCCCTGCACGACGAGCTGGAGCTGGCCGGCTACATGCCCGACGGTCTGACGTGGCCCAGCTACACCGCCCTGTGGCGCGCCTTGGCCACGGGCCGAGCCGAAATGGCCGCGTCTGACCGCTGACCCGCCTGCCGGCTCACCCGGACTTCATCAAGGGATTGCCTCGGGTTCGGGGTCATGCACGGTCACACATGGGACGCCGACGCGCCGGGCCAACCCCGTCGGCACATTCGACCGCAACCAGCGCGACTTGCTCGGCGGCAGCGTCGACAGGATCACCCCGACGGCCTGTTCCCGGCGGAGCGCGAACTCGATGGCGGCAATCGGATCGGCGTCACCGATCTCACCACTCGCCGCCGCACCCATTTCCCCGATCAATCCGAGCTGCATCTCCAGGCGTTCACGTGCTGCGGTGAGATCGGCTCCCACAGCCAGCGGCACCACCACGTGGAATCGGACGCGCTCATCGTGTTCGAACCTCTGGCGGATCGTCGCCATGAGTACCCCACCTCCCAGCGACTGGTTCCCCACCACCAGGATGCGGGGACCAGGCCGGTCGCGGCGCTGCAGCACCGGGGCCAGCCAGCCCGGTTCGAGTCTTTCGAGCGCCAGTTCGTCGCTGCGGGAACGCACGATGTCGGCCCGGGTACAGATGCCGACGATCACACCATGTTCGACGACCGGCAGGTGGGTGACGCCCTCCACGGCCATCAACTGCATGGCGTCGACCAGGTTGGCATCGGGAGTGACACTCACGACATCCGACGATGCCACGTCGGTGATCGGGGCGTCACGATCGGACTTGTGGCCGAACAGGTCCCGCCGGGTCACCATCGCGATGCAGTGGCCCTCCTCATCCGCCACCGGAAATGCTCCTCGGTCACCGCGGGTGATCCGATCCGCGACTTCGCCGACGGTGTCGTCGGGCGACACCGTGTCGACGAGACGGTTCATGACATCGGCGACAGCCGTGGTGCGCAGGGCGTCGGCCACCAACTCGTCGCCAACCCGAATGCCTCGCCGTGAGAGTTTCTCGGTGTAGATGGTCTCGTTGGACATGATGCTGAAAACCAACGCCGAAAGCACCGTGGCGAGCATCAACGGCAACACCACGTCGAAGTCGCGGGTCAGCTCGAACACGAACACCATCGCGGTGAGCGGTGCCCCGGCGGCCGCGCCGAACACCGCGGCCATGGCGACCACGGCGAACGCCCCTTCCTGGATATTGAGCCCGGGGGCGATCTTGTCGGTGACCTCGGCGAACAGGCCGCCAAAGGCTGCGCCCATCAACAACACCGGCGCAAGCGTGCCGCCCGACGTGCTCGACCCGAGCGCGATCCACCATGACACGGCCTTGGCCACGAGAACCGCGGCGAGTGTGGCCAGCGCCAGCCTCCCGGCCAGCACGTCGTCGATCACCGCATATCCCACACCGAGCGACCGTGGAACCAGCAGACCGATGCTCGCGAAGACCAACGAACCGATCAACGGGTGCCAGAAGATCGGGACCCGCAGGTTCCGGAACGCCCGCTCGGAGGCGAACAGGCCGCGGGCGATGGTAACCGCCACGAGCCCGCTGGCCAGGCCCAGAATCGCGTAGAGCGGGAGGACGGCGAGTCCGGCGTAGTCGTGGGGTGGCGCGTCGAACAGGGGACCGATACCGAAAACCGCCGAATGGATCCCTCCGGCGATGGAGGTGGCCACCACCAGGGGAATGAACGATCGCATCGAGAATTCGAACAACAACAGCTCGATGGCCAACAGAAGCGACGCCAGCGGCGCGCCGAACGTGGCGGCCATGCCGGCGGCCGCACCCGAGGCCAAGAGGATCTTGCGTTCCGAAGGCGTTACCTTCAGAATCTGGCCCGCCAACGATCCGATGGCGCCACCCGTCACGATGATCGGGCCCTCGGCCCCGAATGGCCCGCCGGTGCCGATGGCAATCGCCGCGGTGAACGGCTTGGCCAGCGCTGTCCACGGCTTGATTCGGCTCTGGTTGCGCAACACCGCCTCCATCGCCTCTGGAATGCCGTGCCCACGGATTATCGGAGAACCGATGGCGATGGTGGCGATGATTATCGCTCCGATACCGGCGGCGATCGGGAGGCGGGGTGAGGCCCGGAGGTCGGACAGCGGGGGGATGTCACCCCACGCGAGATTGCCGAACAACGCAATGTGGGTTATGAGACTGATGGTGCGAATCAGGAGGTAGGCCGCACCACCGGCCGTCGCACCGACGGCAGCCGCCAGCGCCACGAGCAGGAGCAGCCGACGAGTGGGGTTCGACAGCCTGGTTTCCATCAGGTCACCGCCGGTTCGGCGGGTCGGGCCTTGACCCGGGCCTCGTGCCGCAGACCCCGGGGGTCGCATGCGGCAGCGCCGCCGTTCTCGCCCGCGATGGCACCGGCTGACTCTCCCAAGGTGGTGACCCCCCACACGAAAGGTAGTGCGGGAGCGAGGGGGGCGCGGCCAACCGCCCGGCCGGCCCCGGGGAAAACCGGACCCAGTGAACAGAGAGATCGCCGAAATGACCTGGACGGTCGGCCCCACCGTCGTATCCTGCAGGTCCGTGGACAACGACGCATCCTCCGGAAAGTCGGTCGGCTATCTGGGACCGATAGGCACCTTCACCGAGCAGGCACTGTTCAGCCAGCACGACCTGGCGGATCTCGAACGGATTCGCTTCGGCAGCATCGTCGAGGTTCTACGTGCTGTCGAGGACGGCTCGATCGACTACGGCTTCACGGCGATCGAGAACATGATCGAAGGATCGGTCAACGCCGCTATCGACACTCTGGCCTTCGACGCCGATCTGCTCATCCAGCGCGAAGTCGTGATCAACGTCAGCCTCAACCTCCTGGTACAGCCGGGGGTGACGATCGACGCGATCCGCCACGTGAGGTCCATTCCCGTCGCCTACGCCCAATGTCGGCGCTATCTCGCCGATCATCTCCCGGATGCTGCCGTCGAGGCCACCAACTCCACCGCGGATGCCGCCCGTGAGCTCGCCGACACCGGCGCCCGCGATACCGCCGCGATCGCGCCACTCCGATCAGCCGAGGTCTACGGCCTCGAGGTGCTGGCGTCGGACATCGAGGATCACCCCCAGAACCAGACCCGCTTCGTGATGGTCGGCCGCGACGCAATCACGACGCCGACCGGCCACGACAAGACCTCGTTCCTCGTCTACCAACGCGAGAACGCGCCGGGCTCGCTGGTCGGCATCCTCCAGGAGTTCGCGGCTCGGTCGATCGATCTGGTGAAACTCGAGAGCCGCCCGACCCGCAAGGGTCTGGGTGACTATTGCTTCCTGATCGACTGCGTGGGCCACATTGCCGACGAGGTGGTGGCCGACGCGCTACGCGACATCCACATGAAGCAGGGCAACGTGAAGTTCCTCGGTTCGTACCCGTCGGCATACGGCAGCAGGCAACAACAGGAGTTCGACCGTCAGGCCGTGAGCAACGCCGAGAAGTGGATCCGGTCTCTGCGCGACCGGATCATCTGAACGAGGTCGATTGTCGCGGGATGATCATCGCCAGCCCCCGTAGCGGGCCCGTGGTGCCCACCATCGTCCGGCGAACCGCCAGCGGGTCGGTGCTCCCGGCACGACCACTTCGGAGTCGTCGGGCCAGAGTTGCTCATAGGCAGCCAGGATCGCTGCCAGCTCACCTTCGGTGGGTTCGGGCGTGACCCGGATGCCGACCGGCTCGGGGGGGCCCGGCGGAACGTCATTCACAGCGGGACGTTCCCGTGCTTGCGCTGGGGCAGTTCCTCACGCTTGGTGGAGAGCACTCGCAGCCCGGCGACGATCTTGCGACGGGTGAGGTTGGGCTCGATCACGTCGTCGACGTAGCCACGCTCGGCCGCGATGTAGGGATTGGCGAGGCGCTCGATGTAGTCGTCGACCAACTCGGCCCGACGACCGGCCGGGTCGGCGGCGTCGGCCAGTTCGCGACGGTGAATGATCTCGACCGCGCCCTGGGGTCCCATCACCGCTATCTCGGCCGACGGCCACGCGAAGGTGAGATCGGATCCGACCCCCTTGGAATCCATCACCACATAGGCGCCGCCGTAGGCCTTGCGGGTGATGATCGAGATGCGCGGCACCGAAGCCTCGCAGTAGGCGTAGAGCAGCTTGGCACCGTGGCGTATGATGCCGCCGTATTCCTGGTCGACACCGGGTAGGAAACCGGGCACGTCGACGAAGGTGATGAGCGGCAGGCCGAAGGCATCGCAGGTGCGGACGAAACGGGCGGCTTTCTCAGCCGATTCGATATCGAGAACGCCGGCCAGCACCATCGGCTGGTTGCCCACGACTCCGACCGGATGGCCGTCGATTCGGGCAAAACCACAGGTGATGCTGCGCGCCCAGGCGGCGTGGTATTCGAGATACTCGCCGTCGTCGACCACCGCGGAGATCAACTCGGTCATGTCGTAGGGGACATTGGGGCTGTCGGGGAGCAGCGTGTCGAGTTCGGGGCAGAACCGGTCGGGGTCATCGCCGGTCGGGCGGACCGGTGGCGGTTCGAGATTGTTGGACGGCAGGAAGCCGAGAAGGAACTTGACCTCGTCGAGAACGTCGTATTCGGTGTCGGCCGCGAAGGTGGCCACGCCCGATTTGGAGCTATGGCTGCCGGCGCCACCGAGCGCCTCGAGCGACACCTCCTCACCGGTGACGGTCCTCACCACGTCGGGTCCGGTGATGAACATGTGGGAGGTGCCACGCACCATGAATATGAAGTCGGTGATGGCCGGGCTGTAGACGGCGCCACCGGCGCACGGACCGAGAATCACCGAGATCTGCGGGATCACCCCCGAGGCCGCGACATTGCGGCGGAAGATGCCGCCGTAGCCGTCGAGCGACACCACGCCTTCCTGAATGCGGGCTCCGGCACCGTCATTGAGGCCGATCATCGGAGCGCCGGTGGCCAACGCAAGATCCATCACCTTGTGGAGTTTCTCGGCGAACACCTCCCCGAGCGCACCGCCCATGACCGTGAAGTCCTGGGAGAACAAGAACACCTTGCGGCCGTCGATCGTGCCCCAGCCGGTCACCACACCGTCGGTGTAGGGGCGCTCCTCGAGGCCGGCCTCATGGGCCCGGTGGCGGGCCAGCATGTCGAGCTCGTGGAACGAACCGTCGTCGAGCAGATAGTCGATTCGTTCGCGGGCCAGCAGCTTCCCCTTGTCGTGCTGGCGCTTGACCGAGCGATCAGAACCGGCGTGGAGAGCCTGCTCCTTGCGCTTGCGCAGGTCGTCGAGCTTGTCCTTCATGGAGAATTGCGGCACGGCGGCAGGCTAGCCCGCGAGCCGCTCCCACGACGCGAGCGGGTGAGGTCGGAATCGACGACCGGCATCGGGTGCCACACGCTACGGGGCCACCAACTCGGAGTAGCGTCGCCCGGGTGATCGACATGAAACGGGTCTGTGTGTTCTGCGCGTCGTCCTCCGGCACCGACCCGGAGGTCACGGCCACCACCGTCGAGTTCGGCCGACTGCTGGCTGACCGCGGGATCGAACTGGTCTACGGCGGCGGAGCGGTCGGGCTGATGGGTCTGATCGCCGACACGGTGATCGAAGCCGGCGGCACCGTCACCGGGGTGATCCCAAGAGACCTGTTCACCCGCGAGATCGCACACCGAGGCATCACCAACCTCGAGGAGGTCGCATCGATGCACGAGCGCAAGGCACGCATGTACGAACTCTCCGACGCCTTCGTGGCGCTTCCGGGCGGATTCGGCACCCTCGACGAACTGGCTGAGACGCTCACCTGGAGTCAGGTCGGAATTCACGACAAGCCGATCGGGGTCCTCGATGTCGGTGGTTTCTGGCGTCCGCTGCTCCAGTTCTTCGACAACGCCGTCGAACGATCACTGCTCAAGCAATCCAATCGCCGACTGCTGGTGAGCGCAGACACTCCGAAGGCAATGCTCGATGCACTCGCCTCTTACCGGCCGATCAGGGAGCCGAAGTGGATCGGCAGTGACGTCGTCTGACGATCGGAGTCGCGATGAGAACGAGGATCACCCTGACCGCGATGATCACCGTCGCCGCCCTCACTGCCGGGGCATGCTCGCCATCGACGAGTCCTCCGACGGCGGTCCCGACCACCACCGCCGGCTCACCCGACACCATGCCGACCCACGACCTGACCTTGCGGGTGCGGTCCCCGGTCGAGACCCCGGGCGACACACCGGTCCGACTCGTCATCGAGGCGATTGCCCCCGACGTCGACATGGAACGGATTCCCATGACCGACGAGGGCAACGGTTTCTGGTCGGCCACCACCACGGTGCCGGACGATGGACTCGTTCGATATACCTACGACCGATGGGATGGTGAGGGCTGCTGCGAGACACGCCTGGCCACACGCGAAGACGTGTTCACCGATGATCCGGTCGCCTACCGACTGCTGGTCGCCGAGCCCGGGCTTGACACGGTGCGCGATGTGATTCCCCAGTGGCACGATGATCAGACCGGTTTCCAGCAGGTCGAGATCGCCGGCCGGGTGACCGACTCGGCCAGCGGAGAACCGCTCATGGATGTCGATGTCACCGCCGGCGGCGTCCATGTGCCACCCGATTCAACGGCACGTTCACCATCCCCGGCCTACCACCGGGTCCGCAACGGGTCGTGGCGCGCACCGCCACCGGGGGCCACTCGCCCGCTCAGGTCGAGATCGACCTCCCCGAGGGCGGGGCCCGTGGGATAAATCTGGCCATGGTTCCGGTCACCTTCATCGTGAGACTCTCCGACGACACTCCCGCCGCCTCGATTCCCCACGTCGGCGGCAATCTCCGGGGGCCGACGGTTCGCCCGACACCGAAAGCGACGGCAGCCGAACACTCGTTGCCCCTGACGACAGCGGCGAGGTCGACGTGGCCGTGACACGCTGGAGGTCACGGCCCGATACGACCGCCCGCGCCCCCGACGGTGGCCTCGATGTCACGTTCCGGCTGTCGCTTCCCCCGAGCACTCCCGGCGAGTCGACCATACGGATCACCGGCGACCGACCCGCTATCGGCACGTCCGGCACCGTGATGGCACCGGTCGAGGGGAATCCATGGCTATACGAGGCCACCGTCCATTTCGGCCATGACGGGCCACTCAACTACCGCTACTCGATCGACGGTACCGACCTCACGAGCAAGGAATTCAGCGTCACCACCGACTACGACGGCCAGGAGGTCGACGAGTGGGTCGCGTTGTGGACCGGAACCGACTCCCTCGACCAGCCGACCATCCCGGTGGCGCGCGACGAGTGGATGTCCGGGGTCTACCCGCCCGACTTCTGGCAGCCGTCGTTTCGGCCCGAGTCGGGTTCGGTCTTCGCGGCCGCTCTCGACGACAATGCGAATTGGGTCGCGATTTCGTCGGTCTGGAGCTTCGGACGAATCCGGCCCGACCCGGTCATCGAATCTCGGCCACTGCTCACGTGGACCGTGCTCACGCCGATCGACGACATCCGCGACCAAGCCCGCCTGGCCCACGACCTGGGGCTGAAGGTGTTCCTGGCCCCTCAGCAGAATCCCGAGGTCCAGACCGACTGGCGGGAAGAGACCTCGAGAGCCGGGACACCCGAGTGGTGGGACCGGTAGCCCGAACAGGCCCGCGCCCAGTGGATGTGGAACGCGATGATCGCCGACGAGATCGGCGCCGAGATGCTCTTGTTGCCGGGATACTTGCTCAGCGACTTCGCACCCAGCGACTTCTTCACCGATGCGACCTGCGTTCCGGAGTTCGATCGGCGGGTGCAGGAACTGATCGGGGAGGTCCGGTCGGTCTACTCCGGGAAGATCCTGATCAGCGGCTCCCAGACGGTCTACGACTTCCCCGGGCTTGCCGACTACGTCGGAACCACCACGTACGACATCGGCGTGCCCGACCTTCCCGGCGACGCTCCCTTCCGCGCCCTCATCGGGGACTACGCGAGACGGTTCGCCGACCGGGTCGACCGCATCCACGATCGGTGGGGCAAACCCGTGGTGCTCTACACCGTCCATGCGCCCTCAAAGCCGAGAGCGGGCGACGAATTCGGCCGGCTCAGCCAGGCAGCCGCCTACGAGGCCATGTTCCGCGAGGTTGCGAAACGACCGTACGTGGCGGGCACCTTCAGTTGGGCCTACGACATGATCGGTGCGTCGGAATTCGCGACCGACGGGGTGCGGGGCCGAACGGCCGAATCCGTGCCGGCCAAGTGGTACGACCTACTAGCGTCGGGGGTGTGACCCGACCGCCCTCCCCCAGGACCACCGTCCGCCGCGGTGCCGATCGTGCCGTCTACGACCGGCCCGTCATCTTCGAGATCCTCGATGCCGCCATGATCGCCCACGTCGGGGTCGACACCCCCGACGGCCCGCTCGTGTTGCCGATGGCCTACGGCCGCGACGACGAGTACCTCTACCTGCACGGCGCCCTCGCCAACCATCTACTCGGTCGCGGGATCAACCACGACATCTGCGTCACCGTCACCCACCTGGACGGATTGGTGATGGCCCGCACGCCGTTCCACAACTCGGTGAACTACCGGTCGGTCGTGGTGCGCGGACGGGCCTCCAAGGTGACCGATCCGGCCGACAAGGCCGCCGCACTGAAGATCATCACCGACCACATCGTGGAAAACTGGGACCACACCCGACCCGCGTCCGACGCCGACATCCGAGCCACCATCGTGATCCGCGTGCCGCTCACCGAGGCATCGGCGAAGATGCGGTCGGGCGATCCGGTCGACGATCCCGGCGACATGGCCGGGCCGTGGTGGGCCGGGGTCATACCGGTGGAGACGAGGTTCGGCGAGCCGCGCCCGGCCCTCGACTGCACGGGAGAGAATCGGGTCCCCGACGCGTACGGCGCGCTGTCGGGGCGCAGCCCCGACCGGCGCGACTGATCCGGGGTCGTGCCGACTACCGGCCGGCGAACGCCTTCCTGAGTTCCGACACGAACAGTTCGGGCTGCTCCCATGCCGCGAAGTGACCACCATGGTCGAGTTCGTTCCAGTAGCTGATCGCCGTGTAGCGCTGATCGGCCCAGCGACGGCTGCACCGGATGATCTCCTTGGGGAAAATGCTGCACGCCGTCGGAATGTCGACCGTGCCCGTGCCGAAGTCGGCGAAGCTCTCCCAGTAGAGGCGAGCCGACGACGACGCCGATTTCGTGAACCAGTACACGGAGATGTTGTCGAGGATCTCGTCACGGGTCAGGGCGTTCTCGGGCTGACCGTCGCAGTCGGTCCAGGCCCACATCTTCTCGGCGATCCACGCCGCTTGACCGGCCGGTGAATCGGTGAGGGCGTAGCCCAGGGTCTGGGGACGGGTCGACTGCTGTTTCGAGTAACCCGAGTCCCATTTGTCGTAGTGGCCCAAAGTCTCCAACGCGGCCATCTCCCCGGGAGTGGGGTCGGCCATCGACTCGGGTGTCGGTCCGGCGATCGGCATGTTGATGTGGATGGCCCGGCAATGGCCGAGGTCCTGCATGCCGATGGCCGTGGTGATGGCCGAACCCCAGTCGCCGCCCTGGGCCACGTAGGAGTCGTATTCGAGGCGTACCATCAACTCGTCCCACATGGTGGCGATCGCATCGACGCCGGTACCGGCCGCCGTCGGCTTGCCGCTCCATGCGTATCCCGGAATGGACGGCATCACGAGGTGAAACGCCCGGTCGGCCGACCCGCCGTGGCTGGTGGGGTCGGTGAGCGGAGCGATCACCTTCTGGAACTCGACGATCGAACCGGGCCAGCCGTGGGTGATGATCAGCGGTGTGGCATCGGCATGAGGCGAGCGAACGTGTTGGAAGTGAACATCCATGCCGTCGATCTCGGTCATGAAGTTGGGGTTGGCGTTGAGTCCGGCCTCGCAGCGGCGCCAGTCGTATTCGTCGGCCCAGTAACCGCACAGCTCACGCGTGTAGGCGAGCGGGATGCCCTGCGACCAGTCATCGACCGGTTCGGCCTCGGGCCAGCGGGTGCAGGCCAGTCGCTCACGGAGATCGACTATCGCGTCGTCGGGGACATTGATCGTGAAAGGCCGGATGTTGTCGCTCATGCGTTGATGCTTGCCCGCGGCACGACCCTTCGCAAGGCGATGCGACCACGGTGGTCGACCAGGTCGACGCTAGGCCGGGAACAGCGTCGCGTTGCCCACTTCGTCGAACGGCACGGTGGCGGGTTCCGCTCCGGTCATGTCGATCATCACCGGTGCCAGATTGATCACGCCGTCGCCGACGACCCGCGTGCGATTGACCACAAGGAAGGTGGGGGCGAAACGGATCGAGTCGACAGCGGAGTCATGGGGGTCGACCTCGGCGAAGTCGATCGGCATGGCGAATTCCACCCGGCCGGTGTCGAGGTTCATGCCCTTCACGACCCACGAGTCGCCGAGCAGGGTGAACTCTCCGGTGGAGTCGTCGTGTACCTGGTCGGGACCCTCGGCCCAGACCACCAGGCTCCCGTCGGGTGAAAGTGCCGCCGCCTTCACCAGCGGCGGTTCCCCGTAGGGGAGATCGTCGGTGGGGCTCCGCTGGATCACCTCGCGGCCCGTGTCGTCGATGTAGGACACCAATTCGGTGAGATCGAACTCCGCGCTCACGACAGCCGTACCGAAGTCGGACCACTCGACCGAGCCGACTCCGTACGCCGGTCCCCAGGCGGTCCCGAGCGACACGACGGTGCCGGTTTTGATGCCGATGGCGACGATGTCACCGGAGCCGGTGACGGTGGGGCGATCCTGCGCCGCGATCATCGACTCCTCGCCGTTGATGACCTCCAGGCCGAACAGCCGATCAATACCCGGAATCGCCTCACGAGTTCCGTCCGGCCCGTAGCGGACTACGCGACCCGAACCGGTGGGGTCGGGATGTTCTTCGGTGATCACGGTGAGGTCACTGGCCATGAACGCCACCCTCACCGGGGCATCGGCAACGAGTTCAACGTCGGAGACCATCGTGCCGTTGTCGTCGGGGCCAACGGATCTCACCGTGTCGCCGTCGACCATGACCAGTTTCGGCAGCTCGAGGTCGGGCACGAGCGGCGCCACGGTCGAGTCCGGCGCGAGGGCGGTGGTCGATACGATCACGGGCGCCGTGGTGGTCGACTCGGTGGCGGGCGCGGTGGTGGTCGACACGATCACAGGCGCGGGATCTGCGGTGGTTGGCGGTGTCGCAGTCGTGCTCGTGGCCCCGGAGACGACACCGGAGGATGTTTCACCGCAGGCGGCGACGATCATGACCATCACCGAAAACAGGGCAGTCAGCTTCAGGAGTCGACACACGGTGCGAGTGTACGGCTCGTGCCGAGCCCGCCGACTCCGTCTCAACCGGCGGCGGGCGGCGGCGCGAGGGCCCCGTCGGCCACCGCGGCGTCGAGCATCGCCTCCGCCGCCTGCCACACCTTGGTCATTCCCAAGGCGATTCCGCCGTTGATCTTCTTGACCTGATCGGCCGTGATGCCGTGGCGATTCCAGCTGCCGCCACCGATCGACAGGTTGAGCATCAGCGGCTGAAGCCGGTCGCACGAATACGCAAACTTCGCCTCTGGTGTCTCGCGGGCCTCGTATTCGTCCCAAGCCGATCGCAGATCACTTCCCGGGGGGTCGGGCAGCATCCCGAAGATCCGGTCGGCGGCCTCCAGTTCGGCTTGCGCCACCGCGGCCCGCGCCTCGGCGTCGTAGATGAACACATCGCCGGCATCGATCTCGACGATGTCGTGCACCAGGAGGATCTTCACCACTCGCTCGAGATCCACCGGCTCGTCGGCGAACGGGGCCAGCGCCATGGCGGTCATGGCCAGATGCCACGAGTGCTCAGCCGAGTTCTCCCGGCGGCTGTCGTCGGCCAGCATGGTCTGTCTCAGAACACTCTTGAGCTTGTCGATCTCGAGGATGAACCTCAGCCGCTCGGCCAGTTCGGGGTCGACACCGGCCGCAATACCGAGCGCTTTTTCTGCATCCATCATGAGTTCCGTTCGGCTGAGAGTAGGTGGGCGCGGGCGGCGATCCGTCCGGCTCCGATCGTGGCGCACTTCTCGTCGAATCCCTCGATCGGGCCGGTCCATTCGAGCTCGTCGACCGACTCGCTCACCGGCGCGTCGAGACGAACGGTGGCGATGCGACGGAACAGGTCGGCGTCGGCTCGATGAGCAGCGAGGGTCGCCGCCAGTCTCGCGGCGCCCCGAACTTCGACGTTCCACTCGGTCGCGTCGTCGGGAATCTCGTCGAGATGAACGTAGCGGCTCAGAACCGAGGCGGCCGACTTCGCTCCCCACCCCGGCAGGCCCGGAAAACCATCGGCGGTGTCGCCCACCACTGCGAGGTAGTCGGGGATCGACTCGGGTGACACGCCGAACTTCTCGATCACGCCGTCACGGTCGAAGAGAACCCCGCGGCGGCGGTCGAGTTGGACGACCCGGTCATCGGCCGTGACGCACTGGGCGAGATCCTTGTCGGGCGTGCAGATGATCACCTGGGAGACCCGGGGGTCGGCGGCCGCCATGACCGCACCCGTGGCCATGGCATCGTCGGCTTCATGGGTCACCTGGGGCCATACGGTGAAACCGGCGAGGGTGAGAAGGTTCTCGACCTCGGGGAATTGGGCCAGGATGTCCCTTGTAGTCGGCGTATAGGTCGTTGCGGAACGACCGGATCACATGGTCGGTGGCAACCGCGAGGTGGGTCGCTCCCCCGTCGACCAGGCCGAGCACGGTGATGAGCACGCCACGCTGGGCCCCGTGACGGGAATCGCGATTGAACTTCGCGAAGTGGTGGCGGAACAGTTCATAGGTGCCGTCGACGAGATGGACGATCATGGCGGCCGAGCCTGCCACAACCGTTCACC
>QIIW01000056.1 GCA_003231645.1 Acidimicrobiia bacterium
TCAAGGACATCCACACCTGAGCACCACGATCAGACCGGAAGTCCCACGGGTTGACCGACATCGAGCCTGACGCGACTATGGACGTCGTGGGAACAAAGTCCGCATGCCAGGCCCCAACCCACCCGACGCCACAGCTACAACGACGGCCTCAGCCCCATCGACTACGAAACCGCCAATGCGGCACCGGCATGATCCCCACAACAAGCCCGTCCCGGGCAGACCGTGGGCACGGTACCGGTAAGCGAGTGGTGGTCGCCAACGGCTACGCCCGCCAACGCGACGTTGTCACCGGGGCCGGTCCGGTCACCGTCGAAGCGCCACGCGTGAACGACAAACGCTACGGGGAACGGTTCTCGTCGAGGATCCTGCCCGTCTACATGCGCCGTGTGAGCAATCGCGCATATCGATCAGGTCGAGGCGCCGGACGACACCGAGTCGCCGCTCGAGATCGGCTCAATCAGCCCCACGACAGCAAGAGCAGCACCACGGACCGCTTCCGCGGGTCCAAGAACCACCTCTGACCAGGCCATCCCATCCCTGACACGGAGGTTCGAGCCAAGATCACAGCAGGTCACAGCCCGAAAAGGCTGTGACCTGCATGTTTATGGAGCGGACGACCGGGTTCGAACCGGCGACCTCAACCTTGGCAAGACACCGAAACCCGACCAGCCGGTGCGAACCCGCTTGTTTCTCTGCGCACTGGTCCGCCCAATACGACCATGACCGTGCAGTAGATGGGATACGGGATGCGATGACGGCGCGTTGATCTGTAGCGGTTCGCGTCGCCTTGACCTCGACTTCACGCGACGGGAGCACCCGAATACACCTACTACACACATGACGTGTATAGTAGGTGTATGTCCAAGACTCGTACCAACATCGAGATCGAGAACCAGTACGTCGAAACGATCATGGACCGTTTCGGTGTTCACACCAAGACCGAAGCCGTCGATCTGGCACTGCGCCACCTCGCCGGCCAGCCCATGACCCGCGAAGAGGCGTTGGCGATGCGCGGAAGCAAAGCCATCGACAACATCCCAGTTGATGCCGGGCCCGGCGCCACGTGATCCTCGTCGACACCTCGGCCTGGGTCGAGTTCGATCGAGCTACCGGAGGCAGAGTCGACACGCGGCTGACCGACCTGATCGCCGGCACAGACGACGTCGCCGTGACCGAACCGGTGATCATGGAAGTCCTCGCCGGCGCCCGTACTGATCACCGCGAGCACGATCTGCGCCGACTCATGCAACGATTCACCTTGCTACGATTCGACCCAACCATCGACTTCGATGCCGCGGCCCGCATCTATCGGACGTGCCGCCGCTCTGGAGTGACACCAAGAGGCATGGTGGATTGCCTGATAGCTGCGGTCGCCTTGCGACACGGCACGAATCTCCTCGCCGCCGACGCAGACCTGACCCGGGTCGGCGAAATCATGAGCATCACGGTCGAAGGCCAGTAAGCCGTCTGTGTGAAGAGCATCCGGCCGTGGTGGCCAACCAAGCCAACCGCTGCCGATTCGGATCGACGAGTGGCAGCTCTTCCTGTCCTCTTGGGACCTGGTCAGGCGAGCCGTCGATGCCAATCCGAGTTCAGTGCGTTTCGTGTGCCCACAGGGCTCCGCCACCCCAGCCGATGCCCCGACCCACTCCGGGGCAGGTCGGATCGTGACCGTTCGCATGCGGCCACTGTCGGTCGCTGAGCGAGCGCTCGAGACTCTGAGCGGGACCCGCTTTGATGGTCCAGTTGACTCAATCCACGGGTCTCGGCTCACCATGTCCGTATAGCAGGTGGGATGACTCGACACCGCCCCACGGCCCGCATGCATCAGGAGCGCGTCGCATCTGTGGCAGCTCCACGGACGATGAGGGATTCCTACTCCTTGTCCAGCGAGTCGAGGAGCTGCGCCAAGAGTTCGGCGGGCGACTTCTCACTCGTGCGTGTCATCCGGTCGCGCAACGCCTGTTCACGACGGCGATGCCATACCGAGCGCTCTGTGTCAGGAAGCCCGGTCGCGGCCATCTTGGCGAGCCGTCCAGAAGCGGCGGTCGATCGGTCATCGCTGATCGATGCGATGGCATCATCCACGACAGCCGGGTCCACGAGTCTTGCGTCGATTAGAACTTGAACGAAGTCGAGGTCCTTGGGCCGTCCGGCGATCAGCTTGGCGGCGGCAAGGTCATGCGGGTCAAGGCACCAACCAGTCGCCCCAGATGCCGGGTCAACCTCGGGAATCAGCCTGTGGACCCAGCCCTTGGGGAGCACCGCCGTCTCGATGGAGATGCCATCGACATGAAACCCGTTGGTCTCCTGGAAGTAGGAGTCCTGACCGAGAGACCCATGTAGGAAATCGGACAGTCGCTCGATCTCGTGTTCGTCTTTCGCCACCGGCATCACGTCGACCTCGGCCGACATCAGCAACCTTCTATCCAGAGTCAGCGGAGGGAAAGATCCAAGGACCGACTGCGAGCCCATGATCACGATTGCTCCGCTCGCGCCCTGTCGAGTGAGCACCTCGCAAGCCGCACGAATGCTGTGGTGGAACTCCTCGAGATTCACCGCCGCACGCCGATCGTGGCGGCCGCACGTTCCGTTTCGCTAAGAACGCCGGCGAACGGAGAGTTCTGCCGAAGATCACACGCAAATTGGTCTCGCGACATCAGAACCGCACCAACATGGCTCGTCCCCAACTCGAGTAGCGCGTCCCAGACGTAGATCCACGGGTGCTCGTGGCTCGCAGCCGCACGCATGCGAGCGATATTGCTTCGAGCCTTGCCCATCACTGATACGGGATCCTCTGCGAGCTTCGCAGCCACAGCTTTACTGGTGGCCAGCGATCGTCGTTCCTGGTATGTGAGCTTCGGAGTAGCGGCCAACTCCAGGTCCATCGCCTCGAATACCCGCTCAAGCGTGTCGGCTGTCGGGTGAACCCGACCGTTCTCGTAGGAGTTGATACGCGAGCGAGAGGTACCGGCCCGATCTGCGAGCTGGCCCTGCGTCAGCCCCAAGGCCTCACGCCGCTTGGCGATGAGCGTTCCAGATGACATGACCCTAGTGTATCTGATCTGATACACATAAACCATCTCTGCCGGCCACCCGACCAGCCGACCATGTGGACTCTCTCACATATCGATCAGGTCAAGGCGCCGGACCGCCGCCAGCGCGCCTGCCGACCCGCCGCTCGAGATCGGCTCAACCAGGCCCGCGACAGCCAAAACGGCACCACGGACCGCTTCCGCGGGTCCAAGGACCACCTCTGACCAGGCCATCCCATCCCTGACACGGAGGTTCGAGCCAAAATCACAGCAGGTCACAGCCCGAAAAGGCTGTGCATGTTTATGGAGCAGACGACCGGGTTCGAACCGGCGACCTCAACCTTGACAAGACACGAACAACCGTCCAGCCCGTGCGAACCCGTGTGATTCCCTGCGGCACAGTCCGTCCAATACGGCCACGACCGTGGAGTAGATGGGATGCGGGATGGGATGACGGCGAGTCGATCAGTACGCTTGGCCCGGTGATCACCGAGCGAGGAGCCGGAAAGCGGCGCGACCGCGATCGGCCACATCGTCGGGCAGGCGGGCCCAGGCTTGATGGCCGGTATCGGCCATCTCATTCCGTGAGCGAAGTCGTCGCCGGTCCTTCTTCGTGAGTTGATCGGCGAGCGCGATCGGATCGGTGACGAGGCTCAGTAGTAGTGCGAGATCGAGTCGTTGTGCGTCTGGAACATCGTCCACGTCGACTGCGACCGCCTTGGCGACGATGGCGCCGAGAAGCGATGGCCGGGGCACCATTCCCCGATGATCACCGACCGTAACGGGTACCAGTTCGGTCCGGTCGAGCGCCTGGGTCCCGCCGGGGACTTGCAGGGTTCGACCCGGTGGTGTTGTCGTGAGGTCGGTCCGGGGACCGAGGCCCTCGGGAGCGAGCACGTCGACGCTCACGCCGTCGCGCCGATAGTGGTGGGCGATACCTTCGGGTGACGCTCCGGCGAGCTCGAAGCCCACCGTCTCTATTGCCGCAACGAACGCCCGCACTCCTCCGGCTGTGACTCGCGCGTTGACCAACAAATCGAGATCGGTCGACACCCGTGGCGGGGCGGCACCGTGCTCAATCGCGTGGAGGAACACCATCTGCCCACCGATGAGGGTCCAGTCCCCTGGCCGCAGTTCCGCCAACTCCACGAGCGTGAACCACAGCCGATCGTCATGACCGGGCAGCGTCGGCAGGCGGACCGGCTCTCGATCAACGACCGGCCAGCTGCTCACAGGCGCTCCATAAGCTCGACGCCGGCCCGCCGAGTGCGAGGCTCGTTGGACTCCAGGAGGTCCACAGCGACCACGGCTCGGCCGGCTGAACGTTGGCCGGGCCGGAACGGCCACGCCACATCATCGACTACCCGCAACAGCACATTCGGGCGAGCCGCCTGATCGTCGAGGCCAAACCGCGACACAAGCTCGTCGAGGTCGCCGGCGCGCACGTAACCCTCGAACCCATCCCCAATCACGAGGCCAGCGCCGTACTCGGCGACCGCATTGATACCGGACCTCACAATCCGCGGAGCTTCGCCCAGCCGATCGATTACGCCAGGATGAACGTAGAACCACCGTCCCTCTGCCCGGACGCGGAGGCGTGCAACAGCACGATCCAACCCGCGGGCCAGCCGTTTGCGGGCCCGAGACCGCTCGACCGGCGAGATGTCGACCTCCTCCCCATCAGCCAACGCGAGAACCGCCCAAGCCGCTGCCGGGCTCCACGGTCGGCCGACTTCGGGGCGACTCTCGAGGTTGCGCAGATGCCCGGCATCGATCACCCACACCCGGCCGACATGCTCGCCGGCAAGGACACCAGCAGCGAGCATCTGGCGCACCCGACGCGGACTCACCCCAAGCTCTATTGCAGCTTCAACCACACCGACCACGGACATGTCCTAATAGTACCGAGATGGGAAGTATTACGCAATCATCGACACTGTGGATAGGACCGAGTCCGGTTCCAGCCGGCCCAGCATGTAACGGCGAGCCAGTACATCATGGCGACACCCCAAGTGGAGGATGGATCATGAGAAAGTCAATCATCGCGGTCATCACAGTTCTGACTCTGGTCACCGGGGGCGTGGCCGGTGCCGCTGTCAGCGGCTTTGGCGACGTGGAACAGGGCAAGTTCTATTCCGAACCGGTCGCATGGGCGAAGGCCAACGGAATCACGACCGGTCGAACACCATCCAGTTTCGCTCCCGGCGAACCGGTCACGCGTGGCGAGGTCGTCACGTTCCTCCATCGGTTCTACACGACCTACATCGTCGGCCCGTCTCCCACCCCCACCGGAGGCATCGTGCCCGGTGATGGGATCTGGCTGGTCGGAAGCGAAATCCTGCCCGGCACATACAGAACCGTGGTCCCTGCCGGCTCCAACAACTGTTACCTGGCGCGTCTGTCAGGACTCGGGGGATCATTCACAAACATCATCACCAACGACAACTGGAGTGCCGGAGCCACGGTCACGACCGCCATCGCCACGAGCGACATGGCATTTCAATCTGAGGGATGCGGTACATGGCATCGCATATGACCTCGCCGCCCGGCCACCTGCCGCACGCTCAGTCCAAGAATCGCCGATGTCCGTCCAGTGGATGGGATGCGGGATGGGATGGCCAGAGAGTCGGTGACCCGCAAGCTCTTGGCTCGATGGTTGGCGGGACACGCAACTCGCCGTCCGATCTGGTCAACATTTTACGTCCAATCCGTAGCTCAGAACCCGTCCATTTGGTAGTGTCCACGATATGGAATATCGCCCTCGGATTGTCGATGCCGAGCTGGACGAGTTACTGACTGGGCTATCCGCGATCTCGATAGAAGGGCCGAAGGCCGTCGGCAAAACCGAAACCGCGCAACGGCGTGCCGCCACGACACACCGGCTCGATGACCCTGGCCAGCATGACCTCTTCAGCGCCGCGCCCGAACGTCTGATCTCTGGAAGGTCGCCTGTCCTCATCGACGAATGGCAGCGCCTGCCGGTCTCATGGGATCTTGTACGCAGGGCCGTCGACACCGACTCGAGCCCGGCACGCTTCATCCTCACTGGGTCATCGACGCCCAGCAGCGCTCCAACGCATTCAGGAGCCGGCCGCATCGTCACCGTCCGGATGCGTCCGATGTCACTCGCTGAGCGGGGCATCGAGACGCCAACCGTGAGGCTCGCCGACTTGCTGAGCGGCAATCGCGCAGAAGTGACCGCCAATACCTCGGTCGACCTCGAGACCTACGCCGACGAAATCATCAGATCTGGATTCCCTGCCATACGCGAACTCTCCGGACGGATACTTCGCTCGCAACTCGACGGCTACCTCGACCGGATCGTCGAACGCGAGTTCACCGACGCCGGCCACAACGTGCGCAACCAAGGCGCCCTCCGGCGATGGATGACCGCGTATGCCGCCGCGTCCTCAACAACAGCTTCCTTCGAAACCATCCGAGACGCCGCATCATCGGGCGAGAACGACAAGCCAGCGAAGACGACCACCCTCCCCTACCGGGCCACCCTCGAGCAGCTCTGGATGATCGAAGACGTCACCGCATGGACGCCATCGCGCTATCACCTACGACGACTCGCCACCTCATCCGTTCACCAGCTCGCCGACCCCGCCCTCGCTGCCCGACTCCTCGGCGTCGACACCCAAGCACTCATCAGCGACACCCCCGCGGGCCCAGCGATGCCACGAGACGGCACCCTCCTCGGGGCACTATTCGAGTCTCTCGTGACTCTCTCCGTGCGAACGTACGCTCAAGCCAACGAAGCCCGCGTCCACCACCTCCGCACCAGAGCCGGCGAGCACGAAATCGACCTAATCATCGAACGAGGTGACGGTCGAATAGTCGCACTCGAAGTCAAACTCTCCGCCACCGTCAGCGACACCGATACCCGACACCTCCGGTGGCTCGCGGACACCATCGGCGACGATCTACTCGACACCGCCGTCATCACCACCGGGAAAGACGCATACCGTCGCCTGGACGGTGTCGCCGTCATCCCAGCCGCACTGCTCACGGCCTGACCGCGGCGATGAACGCAACCGTGGGGCGGCCTAGTTCCTGGGCAAGAACCACCACTGACCAGGCCATCCCATCCCTGACACGCTATTTCGAGCCAAAACGACCGCATGTCACAACCCCGAAAAGGCTGTGACATGCATGTTTATGGAGCGGACGACCGGGTTCGAACCGGCGACCTCAACCTTGGCAAGACACCGAAACCCGTCCAGCCCGTGGAGACCCGTGTGATTCCCTGCGCTCCAGTCCGCCCAGAACGGCCATGTCCGTGCAGCGGATGGGATGCGGGATGGGATGAATGGATGGAACCGATGTCGCCGAGTAGCGAGTCAGACCCAGCGACATGTGCGAGCCGCTCAGGCGGTGTCGGCTTCCAGTTCGTGTTCAACGGCGCGTCGGATCCATGACGAGACTGATCGATCATCGGCATCAGCAGCACTCCTGACCCTCTTGAGAGTGTCGGGTGGGAATCGCACCGGGACCGGATCGGTCAGCCTCGCTCGCCGACGCCGAGCCGGTCCCTGAGGTATCTGGTTGTCGGGGTCGGCGTAGAACTCGTGCTCTTGGGCCCGGGTCATTCTCTTCTTCTTGTTCTTGGTCATCGATCCTCCAGATAACGATCAGCGAGATGTTTCGCGGCGACGTAACACCCGATCGGCCGACACTTCGATGCTTCTCCCGAATCGGGTGGGGCGAGCGGCACGACAAGCACATCGGTTTCGACCTGGGCAACCATCAGCCAGTGGGCCGGCGGGATGGCCGGGTAGAACAGCGGATCGGACTGCCAGACTTCAAGGACATCATCAATACCAAAGGGAGCATGCTTGAACAGGTGGGCAGCTTGGGAATCGACCTCGAACGGGTCATCTTCATCGAGCGCATCGATGTCGAACAGTTCAGCCACGTCCCAATAGTGTAATACAAACGGATACGCTCGACAAGGTGCGGCCAACGCAACCGAGGACCCAGTCGACAAGGCCGGAAACACGGCGGCCGAGCCTCCGGGACAACAAGGATCACCTCAGGCACGATCCCACCCAGAGCTCGGCGCGCCTGCGCCAACACACGCACCTCTCGCCCCGCCACCCCGGAGGATCGCTTCCACCACGGCCTCAAGATCGAACAGCTTCAGTCGGAAAATCCTAGAGCCGGCATCAACCCGGTAGGTCGTCGACGTCGTGCCCTGGACTCCCGATGGGTGCAACAAGGCGTGATCGATGCCGACATAATGCCGTAACCATTCCTGCACGCTCGCGATCGGTAATCGAGCCTCCGTCCGCTCCACCAGCGTTCACCCGCGCGCTCAACAGCGAAGCCCGACCCTGTCGACCTTCAAGGCGATTCCCTTGCGCACCGACCCCATCACGAACGACGCTACGCAAAGCCTGCCGGGGATGGGACGACTGGATGGGATGGACCGGCCTCACGCCGACCGCTTATGCAGGCCATATGCCCTCTGAACTGGGGTTTTGATTGGAGCGGACGACCGGGTTCGAACCGGCGACCTCAACCTTGGCAAGGTTGCGCTCTACCAACTGAGCTACGTCCGCAGCGGGGAAGGACTCTACCCAAGCCCACCCCTCAACCCACCCGTGAGCGCACCCGATCAGCGAGCAGCTTGGCGATCGGCAGTTCGGAGATACGATCCACCAGGACCGAACCACCGGGGTGGGTGAACACCAGCGCGGCATGTCGTTGATCCTGCCATCCCTGCACCTCCAGGCCGGACCCGATCTCGATCGACTCGATGTCGGGATCCCATTCGCGGGAGTTGACGATCAGCAATCTCCGGTCGGTGATCGCGATGGCGCCGTCACAACCGAGATAGCGGCACTGCCCGAGGATCTCGACCCGTTCGTCGGGGTTGAGCGTGGAGGCCATCACGAGGAACGCGATCCGGCCTGAACGACGTGAGCCGCCGCCGAGCTGCGAGACCGCGGCACCGAGTCCGTGAGAGTCGGTGGTGCCCGGGCCGGCTTCGGCCGACGGCATGGCCGGCGCCGGGGCCACAGGTGCCGCGGCCGGGGCCGGCGCCGCGACGGGCGGCGGCGGGGCAGCGGCCGGCGGGGGCGGAGGAGGAGGTGCCGCAGCCGGAGGAGGCGGAGGCGGGACAGCAGCCGGCGGCGGCGGGGCAGCGGCCGGCGGGGGCGGAGGAGGAGGTGCCGCAGCCGGAGGAGGCGGAGGCGGGACAGCAGCCGGGGGCGGTGGGGCAGCGGCCGGCGGGGGCGGAGGAGGAGGAGGTGCCTGGCACGTCAGTCGGGGCCGGTGGGTCCGCGGCGGGAGAGACCGGGGCCGGCGGGGGCGGGCCGTCGGTCTCTGCTGCCACCGGTGGAGGGGGCGGCGGGGGCGGAGGCGCCGGTGGCGGCGGGGCGTCGTCGAAATCTTCGGGCACGATCAGCTCCTGAACTTTATCGAATTTGGATTTGACGCCGGGGGCTCAGTCATCGGTGGACGGACGCAGGTCGATCCGCAGTGTGAGCACTCCGTCGTTGAGAGAACCAGTGGCATCGGCAATCATGGCGTAGTCCTGAAAATCGAATTGCGCCTGTTCGAGAAACAGCTTCCGCTCATCCCCCCCGACCGGCGGAAGGTTCCGTCGGCGTACGGAATCGGCACGTTCACGAAATCGCTCCAGCATTGCCTCGACATCGAGTCCCTCGGCCATCCCCCAACCGTACAACGGCGCGGGTGTCGAGTCAGCCACCGGCCCGACACAGACCAATAATGTCGGTGGCGGCTACCTTCGCTTCGCGGCGAGACGCTTGCGCCGCGACGGAATCGTGTACCAGAAGTAGATCGATGCCATGACGGCGGTGGCCACTGCGATCGCGATCAGTGCCCGGGTGACCGTGCGTGTGGTGCCGTTGGCACTCCTACGTGCCGTGGGCGCGGCTTTGGGCGCCACCGAGTCGGTTCCGGCAATGGTGCTGGTCGGCTCGGAGGTCTGCGACCCGATGACGACGGACCCGGACGCCGCCGCCGCGTCCACAACAAGCAGCGGGAAACTGCCGACGACCGCGATCGCACAGACGACCGCCACAACGAACACCGACCTCGGCCTTGACACGGCAATGGACCGTAGCCGCTTCACACCTGATGCACCGGACACCAGTAGGTCGATCTTCCACCGGTCGAATCATGGGACAGGTCTGCGCCGTCGCGGGGACACGACGCACCGACCACCCGGAACTCCTGGAGATCACCAGTGTGGCTCCCTCCCCTGGCCCGCAACACCGCGATGGTCTCCACGATCTTCTCGTGGAGAATCGACAATTCTGCCCTCGTGAGATCACGTGCCCGCCGTCCCGGTGCGATTCCCGCCCGCCAGAGTGTCTCGTCGACAAGCAGGTTTCCGAGGCCGGCAATCCGATGTTGATCGAGCAACACCGCCTTGACCGTGGCGGCCCGGCCCGAGATGCGCGACGCCAGCTCGTCTCTATCGATCGACGCGGCATCGGGTCCAAGACGCGACTCGTCAGGGTCGAGTTCCACACCGCCGAGCCGCCGGGGATCATCGATCGACAACCGTCCGCCTTCGTCGAAATCGAGCGCGAACCTCGTCCACGCGGGGTCGCGGCGCCGGCTCGAGTACTCGAGTCTGCCGATCGCGACCGACCCGTCGATCATCAACCGGCCGGTCATCCCGAACCGCAGCCCCAGGATCGGACCGTCGGTGTCGACCAACATCAGCTTGCCGATGCGACGAACCCCGGTGATGACGGCACCGTCGAGCTCCACCTCGAGTTCGGCTCTGGTCGTCCCGCCTTTCAGGTACCAGGTGTCACCGGCATCGACCGCTGAGACGGTGCGCCCCACGACGGCAAGCGCCGCGCCCGCGTAGGCCTCCACCTCGAGCAGTTCCGGCATGTCAGAGCGAATCGAGTGACTGCAACAGGTCGGCCACGACATCGTCCGTCGCCTCGAGGCCGCACGACAACCTGACGGTTCCCGGACCGATCCCCGCGGCATCGAGCTCCTCCGGCAGCAGGCCGGCATGGGTGGTCGACGCCGGATGGGTCACCAGTGATTCCGGTCCCCCCAGCGAGGCTGCGAGTTGAACCAACTCGAGCCGGTCGATCAGTCTGCACCCGGCCTCGAGCCCACCGATGAGATCGAACGCCACCACGCCGCCGAACGAGTCGAGCTGCCGAACCGCCAGATCGTATTGAGGATGAGACGGAAGTCCCGGGTAGAAGACCGACTCGACCGACGGGTGACCCGACAGGGCCTCGGCCACCATCATCGCCGTGCCCGATTGCTGACGGAGCCTCACCGAAAGGGTACGCAGACCCCGCAGCCCGTTGAGGGCGTCGAAGGGCGACGCGACCGCTCCCTGGAGAACCGCGAACCCACGGATCCAGGTCAGCAATTCCTCGCTACCGGCGACCACACCGAGGATCGCGTCGTTGTGGCCGGCGATCGCCTTGGTGGCGGAATGCACCACGAGGTCGACCCCGTACTCGAGCGGCCGCTGACCGAACGGTGTGGCAAACGTCGAGTCGACGACGGTCATCGGGCCCCTGATCGCGCCAATCTCGTCAAGGTCGACCAGAGCCAATTTGGGGTTGGCGGGCGTCTCGGCGAAGACCAGCGTGGTGCGTCCGGCGATCACCGCGTCGGCGAACGCCCCCGGCTCGGTTCCGTCGACGAACGTGACATCGATGCCGAACCTGGGACACACCGCCTGGAACAGCAATCGGGTGTGTGAATACATCTGGCACTGGGTGACGACGTGGTCGCCCGACGAGCAGAGCCCGAGCACGACTGCGCTCACCGCCCCCATTCCCGACGCGAAGGCACGAGCCGCCTCGGCTCCTTCGAGCTCGGCGATGGCCGCCTCGAAGTCGGTGACGGTGGGATTGGAGTGGCGTCCGTAGAAATTCGGATTGGTGACATCGGCGGCCATGGCTCGTGCGTCCTCGACACTCTTGGCGTAGAAGGTGCTGGTGGCCCATAGCGTGGGGGCCAGCGCCGTCCCGCTGTGATCGCGGCCGGCTCTGATCGCCCGGGTCGCCAGGCCCCAGGATTCGGGACCCGACCGGTCGGAGGTCGTGGGTTCAGACATCGTTCTTCTCCACTCGTTCGAGCGTCTCCCTGATCGGCGGCCCCAGTTGTTCGGATTCGAGCAGGAAGCCGTCGTGGCCCTGCGGGCTGTCGATGATCTCGTAGCGACAGCGCCCACCGGCGGCGACGATCTCGTCGTGAAGCTCGGCCTGCTGATACGGCGGATAGAGCGTGTCGGACGAGATCGAGGCGGTGAGCACCGGAACGTTCAGGCGACCGAGCGCGGCCGACACGCCACCGCGGCCTCGGCCGATGTCATGGAGATCCATGGCCTTGCTGACCACCAGATACGAATTCGCGTCGAACCGACGCACCAGCTTCTGGCCGTGATGATCGAGATAGGACTCGATCTCGAATCTTCCCCACGGATGGAACTCGCTTCGCGGATCGTGATGGGCCCGGCCGAACCGCCGTTCGAACACCTCGGCCGACCGGTAGGTGATCTGTGCGATCTCGCGGCCGATCATCAGCCCCTGCCATGGACCATGCCCATCAGGGGCGTCGTAGTAGTCGCCGCCATTGTAGTTGGGGTCGGTGACGATCGAAAGCCTCTCGACCGCGCTCCACGCTATCTGGGTGGAACCGGCCGCCGCGGCCGTGGCCAGGGGGATGAGAGATCTGACCTTGCGCGGATACATCGCACCCCATTCGAGGACCTGCATACCACCCATCGACCCTCCGACGACGGACAGCCAGCGTTCGATTCCCAGGCGATCGGCGAGCAGCTTCTGGACGCGGACCATGTCCCGCATGGTCACCTGCGGAAAGTCGGAGCCGAACGGACGGCCCGTCGCCGGGTTGATGGTCGACGGACCGGTGGTGCCCTGGCACCCGCCGAGCACGTTGCTGCAGACCACGAAATAGCGGTCCGTGTCGATGGCCCGCCCCGGACCGATGAGGTCGTCCCACCATCCGACGCTCGGATGGCCGGAGGCGATTCCACCCGCGGCGTGGCTGTCGCCGGTGAGCGCGTGGCAGATCAACACAGCGTTCGACGCGTCGATGTCGAGGTGGCCCCACGTCTCATGGGCAACAGTGATCTCGTAGAGACGGCCACCCCCCTCGAGAGCGAACGGCCGACCATCGGTGACGGTCATGAAGCGTCGGGCCCCGACCGGATCTCCTGGCATGAGCGCGCCGGTGGCCGGAAGGTCGGTAGGGAACCTTCGGGCCGGATCGAAGCGCCGGGATTGGGGTTGGTCTGCCACTGTCTTCCTATTCTGGGGCCTGGTCACACGGGTACCCTGTGGCGAGGGGTGAAACCCCCCGGACACTTCGTTGCGCCGGCCGGAGCCGACACCACATCCTCGCCGAGGCGAGAGGGCACCTTGGGCGTCCGATCCCAGGTTGCCGGGTCGTGGCCGCCACTCACAGGGGGCAGACGACCACGAACCTCTCCAAATGCTCCCATCAGTCAAGCGATATCGAACCCTCGGGTCAAGCGAAATCGGTCACCGGCGCCCGGGCGAGGTCGACCGGGTGGGTAGACGGTCCACCCACCAAGCCCGCAGGGAATCGTCGTTGATGCCGTAGGCCGCATCACCGAGCACCGCGGCACGCGTCAGGAGATCGAGACGTCCGGCTGCACCACCGCCGAGATGGACCTCACGCACGAAGCCGGCGGCCTCGTCCCACGCCGACCCCGGCGGCGGCAGGACAACCGTCGCGAGTTGGGCCGCGCTGACCCTGATCGCGTCGGCCGAAAGGCCGGACCCGGCCGCGGAACCTACCACCCCGGCCGACGTGACGGGGGCGCACAGGGCCGCCGCGAGGTGCCAGATGGTGTCTGGGTCATGAGGGATCACCACCACGACCGGCGTGCACGGGATCATCGAACCGTCGGGATCGATCACAATCTCGATCACCCGCGTCTGGGTCGCCACCAGCAACTTGGGCCGTAGACACTGTTCGAACCAACCTCTGACCGGCTCGTCGACGCGGTCGAGAAGGACCACGGGCATTTCCCATCGCCTACGGTCGTAGCGGCACGACACGGTCCCCCAGCGGTTGCACAACGGATCGATCAGACCGCAGGTGATCAGCGGGTGTGGCCCGTCGGCGTCTTCGACCACGGCACCACGGAGGCCGTAGAACTGATCGCGAAAACCGGCGGTGACGTCGGCCATCGACGAGAGCGGGGGACCCTCGACCTCCACATCGGGGATTCCGGCCATCCCGGCCAACAGAGGCGACCACGAGTCGGGCCGCGGCCGTGCACACGACGCAGCGGGTACCGCCGGGACGCCCGACGCACGCCGCACGAACCGCTCCGGGGTGCCGCGCCGACACACGATCGCACAGGTGTCGACGGCGGCGTCGAAGACCGGACCGGCCGCCCACCAGAACGCCACCGGGGGCGCCAGGTCGTCAAGCATCGACCGCCCTGGCGCGCCATGACGAGTCGACAGGACCGATGTCGGCTGAACCAGAGTCACGGTGCCGCCGTCGGCCACGATCTCGCAGGCCGCGACCAGGAACAACATCGACTCGTCGACGTAGCCACCGAGTTCGGGCCACCTGGCCCTCACTTCCGCCCTTCTCTGCTCGTCGCGCACCGTCGTGCCCCTGACTTGCGACAGGAACGGTGGATTCCCCACGATCAGGTCGGGCCTTTGGCCCTCGAACGGATCGGGTTCCAGGAAATCGGCGACCCGAATCGCCCCTGGTTGGGGGCGCAGACCGCCCGACCACAATGTGATCGTGGCCTCGGTGGTGGCCACGGCCAAGGGGTCGATGTCACAGCCGATCAGGCGGGCGACGACATCGATCGGATCTCCCCCCATGGCCTCGGCTGCCGCCACGAGAAAGACACCGCCGCCGACCGATGGATCGGCCACGAGGCCGCAACGATCCGACGGCCGGGCCAGATCGACGATCGCCGCCGCGACCTCGAAAGGAGTGTGATGCACACCGGCTCGGTGACGCTCACCCGATGACAACAACGATTCGCGCACCGCACCGGGCAGTAGATGCGACGAGGCCACCCCGGCCGGCTCGATGCCGACGGCAGCGACCCGCGGATCCGGGGGCACGGCGGCGCCGTCGATCCGGAAGTCGGCCTCGACGCCCTTGACACGGGCCACGGCGGCGACCACACCGGCGATGGCTCCGGCCGGATCGTCACCCGATGCGTCGACGAATCGGGCAATCGTCGACGACAACAAGATCTAGTCGGTTTCCGGGTCCCAGCTCACCAGATCGGCGAGGCGCTTGTCGTTGGAGAACATCTCGACGATCGGCATGGTCACCCCGACACGCTTCTGGAGCCGCTTGATGTCGAGTTCCTCGTTCCACATTGACAGCGTGACGACCAGCCCGCTCCCGCCGGCACGGGCGGTTCGCCCGGCGCGGTGGAGGTAGGTCTTGTGATCGGACGGCGGGTCGTATTGCAGCACCACGTCGACATCGTCGACGTGGATGCCACGGGCCGCGACGTCGGTTGCCACCAAGGCCTGGAGCTTCCCGTTGCTGAAGTCCCGGAGCGACTTCTCGCGTTGTGACTGGCGAAGATCACCGTGGATGGCCGCCACCCTCAAGCCGAGACCCTCGAGTTCGCCGGCAAGACGGTCGGCCATGACCTTGGTACGGGTGAACATGATGGTGCGATCGGCCGACTCGGCTATCGACGCCGCGACCTTGGCCTTGTCCATCTTGTGGACGGCGATGAACCGGTGGGTCATCTCCTCGACGGTGAACTCCACACCGGCTACTTCGTGCATCTCCGGAACGTTCTGGTAACGACGGATCAGCGTGTTGACGGCACCATCGAGAGTGGCGGAGAACAGCAGGGTCTGGCGATCGAACCGCACGTTGCGCAGAATCCACTCGACCTGGGGCAGGAAACCCATGTCGGCCATACGGTCGGCCTCGTCGACCACGACATGGCCGACGGAGGTGACGGCAACAGCCCCGCGTTCGATCAGGTCGATCATGCGACCGGGTGTGGCCACCACCATGTCGACGCCGTTTTCGAGCCGGGTGATCTGCTTCTCGATCGGGGCACCGCCGTAGACGGCCAGAACCGACCGGCCGACGGCCGCTCCCGCCGACTTGAGTTCATCGCAGACCTGATTGGCCAATTCGCGGGTGGGCACCAGCACCAGGGCGGTGGGCAGCTTGGGCCGAGCCGCCTCGAGACGCTGGAGGACCGGCAATCCGAAAGCAAGCGTCTTTCCGGATCCGGTCTTGGCCTTGCCGCAGACATCCTTTCCGGCGAGGGCATCAGGGATGGTGAGGGTCTGGATCGGAAAGGGGGAGGTGATGCCCTTGTCCGTGAGGGTGGCGACGATCTCGTCGCACAGGCCGAGATCGGCGAAGGTCTTGGTGGCAAGAGAATTAGGCATGGTTACGCCGTCAGGGTACCGCCCTCAGACCACCCGCCCGCCCCGGACCCTCACGCCCTCGCTCACCAGCCGGCGAGCCTGCTCGGTCGAATCACCCGAAGCCAAGCGCCCGTCGGCGGCCACGACCCGCCACCATGGGAAACCGGCACCATTACTTCGCCCCAACATCGACCCGACCGCCCGGGCTGCCCCGGGCCGCCCCGCTTCCTGGGCAATCTCGGAATACGTGACCACGTCGCCGGGCACCAAGTCGTCGAGCACCGCCGCCACGGCGAGTTCGAAGTCGGTCCAGGTCGTACGGTCGAGCGGGTCCATCGGATCAATACGGTAGCCACGACCGAACCGGGCAGCAGCCTGACCGTCACCGGTTATGGTCGTGCCATGATCGACCTGTCGGAAATCGACGACTGGCCCGTCGACAACGTGGCTGCCGCCGTCCGACATGGCGACTCGATCGTGACAAGAGGCGACGTCGATCGACCGTTCGCCCTCGCCTCGCTGACCAAGCTCATCACCGCGCTGGCCGTGCTGGTGGCCCACGAGGAGGGCACCACCGATCTCGCCACCGTCGTGACCGAGTCGGGCGCGACCGTCGCCGACCTGCTCGCCCATGCCGGCGGAATCGCTCCCGACGATCCCCGAGCCGTCGCCCGCCCGCGTACTCGACGGTCCTACAGCTCTGCCGCCTACGACCTGCTGGCCGATCATGTGGCCGCGACATCCGGAATCCCGTTCTTCGACTACTCCCGGGAGGCGGTTCTGGCGCCGGCCGAGATGACCTCGACCACACTCGGCGGATCGGCCGGGTGGGGCGCGACCGGTTCGGTCCACGACATGGTTCGCCTGGCCGCCGGTTGGAGCGAGGATCTGCTCGTCTCCGCGGCCACGCTCAGGATGGCCACATCGGTCCACCTGCCGGGGCTATCCGGCGTACTCCCCGGATTCGGCCGCCAGGACCCCAACCCGTGGGGGCTCGGACCGGAGATCAAGGGAATGAAGTCTCCCCACTGGACCGGATCGCTCAACTCGCCGTCCACCTTCGGACACTTCGGCCGTAGCGGCACGATGCTCTGGATCGACCCCGAGTCCGGCACCACTCTCGTCGCCCTCACCGATCAGGAATTCGGCCCTTGGGCGGCCGAGGCCTGGCCATCACTCTCGGACTCGGTGATTCGGGGCATCTGAGATCCCGGCCCGGTCGTCGGAATCGCCCGGGCGGGAGTCGAAGGCCGGCTCAGTCCGTCGCCCGGTCTGCCGATGGAGGAATCATGATTCCGGCCCAGCGCCCTCCAACGGTGCCAGCGTGAGCGATCACACCAACAGTCCGATGGCCATGGCGCGCGCCCGCCACGCCCTCATGCAGGCCGGGCTCGACCCGAGCGTGCCGCTGGAGGCCGCATCCAGCGTCACCAACGAAGTATGGCTGACCCCACGTCACGTGGTGAGAGTGAACCGGCGGCCCAACCAGCGGCTCCGACGCGAGGCGATACTCGGGCCGAGACTCCCGGCTGAGGTCGGATACCCGATGGTGGTGTCCTACGGCGGCCGGATGGGGGCCGACTACCTGGTGCTGCGGAGGGTTCCCGGCCGGCCGTTGGCCCACTGCTGGCCCGACATGTCACGGGAGTCGCGCCGCGGCGCCATCCACCAGCTCGCAACGAAGCTGCGTCGCCTCCACATAACGCCGGGGCCGGCCGACCTCCCTCGGATCGACGCCCCACAGATGCTCCGCAGCGACACTCTGTCACCGGTCATGTCACTGCTGGTCGCCCTCGACCAGGTCCGATCGCTCCCCCACGTCGACCGAGGACTTATCGACGATGTGGAGCGACTCGTGTTCGATCTCACGCCCGCCATCGAACCCTTCGAGAGTCGCTATCTGGTGCACGGCGACCTCACCTTCGAGAACATCCTCTGGGACGGACACCACATCACCGCGATTCTCGACTTCGAGTGGGCTCGGCCGAGCCCGCCCGATGTCGACCTCGATGTGTTCCTTCGGGTCTGTTGTCTACCGCAGCTCCATGTCGGCGATGCCTACTACCAGGCGACACGCCCCGAGGACTACGCCGAGGTGCCGTGGTGGATGCAGGAGGCCTACCCCGAGTTGTTCGCGGTTCCGCGACAACTCGACCGGCTACGGCTCTATTCGATCGCGTACGACATCCGCGATCTCACGATGTTTCCGCCGCCGGCACCGGCGGCCCAGCTGCACGAGTATCACGCCCTCAATCGGCTACGAGGCACCGTCACCGGGCGGAGTCATCTCGATCTCCTCGACGCCTCCGCCGGCGTCGTCTGACCCCGGATCATCGTCCGACCCGGACGGGTCGGTGGCACGGCCCCGGAAGAACAACCAGGCCGCCGAGGCAATAATCCCGATCAGGCTCATCCAGATGTTGATCCGCAGACCCAGGATGTGGGTGGCCTGGTCGATACGAATCGTCTCGAGCCACAGTCGGAACGTGAGGTAACCGAGGATGTAGACCGCGATCAGGCCACCGCGCCGCACCACCCGCTTCTTGTCGATCCAGATCAGGAAAAATACCAGCCCGACGTTCCACAGCGACTCGTAGAGAAACGCCGGTTGGAACGTCGACACGCCCGGATATCCGGCTCTGGCCGCGATCTCGGGTTTGATCTCGACCGCCCAGGGCAGGTTGCTCGGTCCGCCGAAGAGTTCTTGGTTGAACCAGTTGCCCCAGCGGCCGATGGCCTGGGCCAGCGGCAGCGCCGGAGTGGCCGCATCGAACATGGCACCCGCCGATATGCCTTTGCGCCTGATGATCCAGAGCGCCGCGAACACTCCGGCCGCGATGCCACCCGGGATGCCGAGCCCACCCTCCCAGATCTTGAACGGCGCCAGCCATCCCTCGTTGAAACGCCAGTCGGTGAGCACGTTGTAGAGTCGGGCGCCGATCAGTCCGGCCGCCACGGCCCACATGGCGATGGACGCGACATCATCGACATCGCCGCCACGCTCCTCCCAGCGCTTCTGCGCCAGCCACACCCCGGCGATCACGCCGAGGGCGATCATCAAGCCGTAGGCCCGAAGGGTGAGTGGACCCAATTCGATGACGTTGGTGGATGGGCTGGGAATCGACGCAAACAATGGAAACTCCGGGGCTGACGGCGCTGCGAAGAATCCTACGGACGCTCCGTCACATACCCACCGCGGGTATCAGCCGGCAAGTATCCCGGCTCGCCCGAGCGCGAGATCGTCGATCCCCGACTCGACACCGGCTCTGAGGCCGGGAACCCGCGCCAATCGGTGAGCGGCGAAGAACCGGGCCAGCAGAGCCTTGTTGCGGGCCAGATCGGCGTCACCCGACTCGCGGGCCGCCAGCGCGGCGTCGGCCAGGATCTGACCACCCGTGGTGGACGCCAGCATCGCCAGGTAGTCGGCGGCGCCGGCAAGTCCGTCAAGCGGGTTCGACGACCCGACCTCGAGCAGCCATTCGGTGGCCTTGGTGGTGGCATCGAGCGCCGCAGCGAGATGACCGGCAACGGAAGCGAGCTCGTCGATGCCATCGAGGTCGGCGAGTGTGACACCGATCGAATCGAGATGAGCCCGGACCACTGCTCCCCCGTCCAGCGGCAGCTTTCGGCCGACCAGATCGATGGCCTGGATGCCGTTGGTGCCCTCGTAGATCGGAGTTATGCGCACGTCACGCAGATGCTGGGCGACGCCGGCTTCCTCGATGTAGCCCATCCCGCCGTGGACCTGAACGCTCTCGTTGGTGAGCTCGACCCCAAGGTCGGTGCACCACGCTTTGCTCAACGGCGTCAGCAGCGCCGCCAGCTGGGCGCCCCGCCGGCGATCATCGTCATCGATGCCGTGACCGGCGTGGTCGAGTGCCTCGGCGTTTCGATAGCAGAGGCCTCGCATGGCATCGATGCACGACTTCATGTCGAGCAACGTTCGCTGAATGTCGGGATGATCGACGATGGGCGAACTGACGCCCTTGGGAGCGCCGGGAGCCCGGCCCTGTCGGCGCTCGTGGGCGTAGGCCAGAGCCTGCTGGTAGGCACGTTCGCTCACCGCGAGTCCCTCGAGCCCGACGGACAGCCGTGCCATGTTCATCATGGTGAACATGGCACGCATGCCGGCGTTCTCCTCGCCGATCATCCAGCCGATGGCGCCCTCGTTGTCGCCGTAGCTCATCACGCATGTGGGGCTGGCGTGAATGCCGAGCTTGTGTTCGATCGAGACACACGACACGTCGTTGCGTTCACCGAGACCACCGTCGTCGTCAACGAGGAACTTGGGCACGAGGAACAAGCTGATGCCCTTGGTGCCGGGTGGCGAATCGGGGGTGCGGGCCAGCACCAGGTGGATGATGTTGTCGGCCATGTCGTGTTCGCCCCAGGTGATGAAGATCTTCTGGCCGGTTATCGACCAGGTGCCGTCACCCCGAGGCACAGCCTTGGTGGCGAGCGCGCCGACGTCGCTGCCGGCCTGCGACTCGGTGAGGTTCATGGTGCCCGACCACTCGCCGGAAATCATCTTCTCGAGATAGATCTCTCTTTGGATCTCGCTGCCGTGGTGAATGAGTGCGTCGATCGCTCCCTGGGTGAGCAGCGGGCACAGGGAGAACGCCATGTTGGCCGAGGTGAGCATCTCCTGGATGGCGATGCTCAGCGTCCACGGGAAGTTCCCACCGCCGTATTCTTCGGGGAAACCGACACCTCCCCATCCGGCCTCGACGTAGAGACGGTACGCCTCCTTGAGTCCCGGCGCGGCGGTGACCGAGCCGTCGTCATTGCGTCGAGAGCCGACGGTGTCGCCGTCGCGGTTGGTGGGGGCCACCACTTGTTCGAAGAACCGAGCCGCCTCGTCGAGCAGACCGTCGACCAGATCGGGTTCGGCGTGAGCGAAGCCCTCGAGCCCGGTCAGGGCGTCGAAGTCGACGATGTTTCGCAACGTGAAGCGGATGTCGGCAAGGGGGGTGCGGTAGTCGGTCACGGCATACAGGCTAGTCCCGACGCCTACCCATCGGTAGGTGATGTCTCCGGCGGGGAACCGCTATCGATTCGCCATCCCTCACCGCCAACAAGGCGTTGACCTCGGCCCCTACCAGCAGGCCCAGTGCCATCAGATACAGCCAGAACATCAGGCTCAGCGCGCCGCCCAGCAAACCGAACACGGCGTTGGAACCCGATGATGCCGCGCTGAGATAACGATTGAATCCGAGTGACACGATGCTCCACCAGACCGTGGCGATCAGAGCACCGGGAAGTTCGTCGCGCCACGGGGTTCGATGGCTCGGCGCCACCTGGTAGATGGTGGCCGACCAGACCACCAGGATCGTGGCCACCAACGGCCACCTCATCAGATCCCACGCAACCACGAACCCATGGCCCGCGCCGAAGCTTTCGGCGATCCGACCCCACAGCCATGAGCATCACCAAGGCGGCCACGACGACGGTGGAAATCGTCAGGCTGAAGCCCACCAGTCGGGTCGAAAGCCAGCCACGGTTCGTCTCTTGCCCATAGGCGATATTGAGCGCACTCACCACGGCCACGAACCCGCGCGATGCCGCGTAGATCGAGAAAACGAGACCGGCGGTGAGTGCCCCGGTGTTGGCGCCGTTGAACAGATCACGAACCGTCGCCTCCACCGTGTTGTCGGTACCGAATGTCGCCGTCATGCGTTCGAGCAGCCAGTTCTCGACCTGAGCCGCGGCATGCGCCCCCAACAGAGTGTCGAACGAGCCGAGAGCGGCCGCCACGACGATCACCAGGGGAAACAGGCCGAGCAGAGCGAAAAACGCGATCTCGGCCGCCAGACCACCGACCCGGTCGGCCGACCACTCCCGGATCACAGCCTTCACCATGTCGAGCACCCAGCGGGTTATGGCACGGGCACGATCCACGAACAGGAGGCTACGGCCATTGCGGGGTACCTGCAGCGGGGCCGCCTCGGCCCGTCCCGAATCTGCGCGATGGCCGACATCTTCCTACGATGGCCCGATGCCGCACGGCGAGGGTGACCCGTCCCCAACCGAGACCATCGACACCGACCGACTCGTCGCGGCGAAGGGCACCACGACCGTCTCGGTCGTGGTGCCGGCCCGGAACGAGGATCGCACCATTGGCTCGATAGTCGAAACCATTCGGAGCGTCCTCATGACCGGCAACGGCGGCCGAGGCCTCGGGTGCCTGGTCGACGAACTGGTGGTGATGGACGACTCGAGCACCGATCACACCGCCGAGGTGTCGCGTCGGGCGGGGGCAACAGTCGTAGCGGTCACCGAGGTCCTTCCCGAGTGCGGACCCGGAACGGGCAAGGGCAACGTGCTGTGGAAGAGCGTCGCCGCCACCACCGGCGACATCATCGTGTGGATTGACGCCGATCTCACCAGCTTCGACCCGTATTTCGTCACCGGCCTCATCGGTCCTCTCCTCACCGACGACTCGATCTCACTGGTGAAGGGTTACTACCAGCGCCCGGAGGTCGACGGAGTCGGTGGCGGTCGTACCACGGAGATCATGGCGAGGCCCCTGATCTCGACATTCTTTCCCCACCTCACGT
>QIIW01000135.1 GCA_003231645.1 Acidimicrobiia bacterium
GTTCGATGATCCGGGGCTTGGTCAGTGCAAGGAAAGCCGCGGCGCGTGGCCGGCTCTTGACCTGGGAGAGGGCAGTCACGGCAGCGAGGATGGGGCAGCGGAGGATGATCCGGCCACCCTGTTGAGGATCGCCGGTCCGGTCCCGCGGCTCGTACGCTCTGATTCATGACCTCCCAGCGGGCGATGAACCGAGGTGGCCTCACCCCCCGGCGATACCGCCGCTGGACCACATTTACCCTCTGGTCGCTCACCATCATCGTGGTGAGCGGCGGCGCGGTTCGGCTCACGGCAATCGGGCCTCGGCTGCTCCGATTGGCCCAACTGTCAGCAGGACCGACTGGTCGCCGATTTCGAGTATCACGCGCTGATCGAGTTCGTGAACCGCATCTTCACCGGGGTGGTCACCCTTGCCGTGGTGATGGCGGTGCTCGGTTCACTTCGCCGCGTGCCGCTTCGTCGCGATCTGGTCTGGCTGTCGTGGGGGCTCGTCGCCGGCGTCGTGGCCCAGATCGTTCTGGGCGGCCTGCTGGTGAAGACCGAACTCGACCCGCGCTTCAACATGGGCCACTTTCTGTTGAGCATGGTGCTGCTGGGCAACGCCGTGGTCCTGCAGCATCGGGCGGCCGAGCCCGACCGACCCGACGCGGTCGAGAGCGAAACCCTGATGTCGCTCTATCAGCAAGAGCGTATGAGCACGGACCGGAGGAATCTCAGGACCCTCACCATCGCGGTCTCCGTCATCGGCGCTGCGCTGCTGGTCACCGGCACCGTGGTCACCGGCTCCGGACCCCACTCCGGCAGCACGTCGCCCGATGTGGCGTCGAGGCTGCCGTTGCTGGTGAAGGACGTGACCCGAATCCACACCCTGACGGCGATGGTCGTGTTGGCTCTGGTGGCAACCGTCTGGTGGATGGCACGGAGCCGAGGGTCGGCCGCGTTCGAGCGCCAGGCCGCGTGGGTCGCCGTCCTACTGCTGGCCCAGAGCGCTCTCGGATACCTGCAGTATTTCACCGGAGCGCCGGTTCTCCTCGCCGGAATCCACATCACGCTGGCCTCGCTGACCTGGATCGCGATCGTGCGACTTCAGTTGGCGCTCCCCCGGGTGCCGGGAAAGGTCCTGACGACTCCTCCGGTCGTACCTCTCGTTCGGAGCGGCAGCCGTGACCGCCCCCGTCATCGCACCGACCGAGGTCACCGAAGAAGACCAGGCTGTCGACCTCGACCGGCCATGGAAGGTCATCGTCTGGGACGACCCCGTGAACCTGATGTCCTACGTCACGTTCGTCTTCCGCAGACTCTTCGGCTATTCCAGGGAGAAGGCCACCAGGTTGATGATGGAGGTCCACACCACCGGCAAGGCCGTGGTGGCCACCGGCACGCGCGAGAAGTCGGAACTCGACGTGTTCCGACTCCACGAGCACGGCCTGTGGGCCACGATGGAGCACGACTCGTGAGCAGTGGAACCCGGCCATGAACCCGTCGTTTCGCAGACGGTTCCGCAATCACAAAGGGCTCGTCGTCGTGGCGCTTCCCAGTGAGGAGAGCAAGGCGCTCGGCGAGTTCATGGGCCAACTGCGAGACATGCTGGTCGACGGCACCGATCCGGGGCTGCGCCGATTGAAACCGCCGGCCCGACCCGACGATCCGGAATCCGAGGACGACTACCGGCGGATGATCGACGACGATCTTCAACAGGCCCGTCTCGACGCGATCGACACCGTCGAGTCCGGGCTGGGTGGCGCCGCTCTCGACGGCGAAGGCGTCGCGGCGTGGATGCAGAGCCTCAACTGTCTGAGACTCGTCCTCGGTGAGCGCTTCGAGGTCGAGGGGATCAACCCCGACGACGGCAGTTCCGACTCGCCGATGATCGATCTCTACCACTGGCTCGCGTGGCTACTCGAACAACTCGTCGATGCCGCTATGCCGAGCCTCGACGACTGAGGTCCGTCGCGGCGCCCGGGCGTCGCCGATTCAAACCGTGTACCAGAAGCCGCCGGCGGTACCGGGACCGGTGTGGGCCGCTATCGACGGGCCGACCCGATAGCGCACCAGCTCGACTTCCACCTCGGCCCGGCGAAGACGCTCCTCGAGACCCTCGGTGAACGCGATCGTCGCCGGGTCGGCCAGGCAGACGCCGGCGCGTATCGCTCCACCATCGGCGAGAAAATACTCCACCATCCGGTCGCACAGATCATCGACCGTCGAGGCGGTGGCAACAACATCGAGGTCGGAGCCGTGGCCGGCAAGCACGACCACTCCTTCGGCGCCGGGCGGGAGCTCGGGATCGAATCGGCCGCCCGACCGGGCGAAATCGAGAGCCTGGATGATGAAGGCGGTGCCGATTCGAGGTGCCATGTCCAGCGCTCTTCGTGCCGCCGTCGAAGCGGCGGCACCGGCCGCCATCGCCTCCCCCGCCTCCCACACACAGCACGACACCCCGAATGACGCCGTGCCACTGTCGACCATGTGAACCGGGACCTCGACCATCTCGGCCGCGAGGCGGGCGCTGTTGATGGTGCCCGAGTGCTCCTCGCCGATGTGGACCGACACGATCTCGGTGCATCCCTCGGACTCGAGCCCACGGTAGACGTCAAGGAACGCTCCCGGACTCGGTTGCGAGGTCTTGACCACCGGCGTGTGGCCGTCGGCGAACCGCAGCCAGAAATCGTCGGCATCGAGGTCGACCCCCTCGTGAAATTCCTGGCCGTCGACGTTGACCACGAGGGGAACGACGCGGACATCGAACCTCTCGATCAACGCCTCGGGAATCTGTGATGACGAATCGGTGACGAGACCGATCACTTTGTTGCCTCCTGATCGCGGGCCACCTCGCCCGATCGGTTGAACACCTCTACGCCGGCCGCCTCGGCCCTGAATCGCTCGGCGATCACTACCGAGCTGACGAGCGCCGCCGCGGGCAGGGAGATCGTGGTGGAAACGCCTCCCGGGCTGGGAAGGCCGCGCCGCCACCACAGCAGCGAGCAGCCGACCCAGGTGGCACTGGCCACACCCGATGCGACACGGGTTCGCTGACGCAACCACGGAATCGCCGCGGTGCTCAGAGCAACGGCCATGTCGATCGGCAGATAGACCGGGAACGTGGCGGCTACCTGCCCGATGCTGGTCGCTATGCCCTTGCCGCCCTTGCGGGTCGGTGGGTGGCAGTGGCCGATCACCGCGGCGGTCGCCGCCACGTTGGCCCCGAGGTCGCCGGCCAGCTTTCGTCCGACCCGCGCCGCCACCACGGCCTTGCCCGCGTCGGCCGCGGCCACCGCTGCGCCCCACCTGCGGCCGAGGAGATGGCTGGTGTTCATGCCGCCGGGGTTGCCGGTGCCGTCGCGGGCCGCGTCGAGGTCGTCGCGAGCCGCCAGTCCGGTCGCAACTCGTGACGACGCCAGGGTGCCGGCCATGTAGCCCACCACGGCGGCGACGATGAGCCGACCCAGCACTTCGGCCGCTCCGGGGTCGGCGGGTCGGTGCGTGGTCAAGCCGGACATTGCGTGTGAAACCGGGGCCACGAACCGCGCATTCCCGCGTCGGCGATGCCGAACGAACCTCTAGGCTGTCGGCCGGCCGGTTCACCGGTCGGGCCCCCATCGTCCAGTGGCCTAGGACGCCGGCCTTTCACGCCGGTAACACGGGTTCGAATCCCGTTGGGGGTACACCGCAACGGGCGCGTCAGCGGGTTGTCATCCGCATCTGGGGGCCGTAGCGTTTCTGCTTCGTCGGCTCACGGGCCGGCGAGTGGTCCCGTAGATCAGTTTGGAGTGATCGCCACCCTGTCAAGGTGGAGGCCGCGGGTTCAAATCCCGTCGGGACCGCCAATCGGAGTGTCGTGTACTGCGGCGGCCTCCATGACTTGGTCGGGTAGCTCAGTTGGCAGAGCGGCCGCCTGAAAAGCGGTAGGTCACCGGATCGACGCCGGTCCCGACCACCACCGTGTCGACGACCCGGCCCCCGCCGGGTCGTCGACGTTCTTGGCGGTGCCGCCGCGACGGTTCAGCCGACGGCCAAGCCCGCCGCGAAGCCCTGAGTGATTGCCCCACCGATGTAACCGAGTCCGCCGGCGTCGCCCACGACCACCGGGTCGAACCCTGCATCCCGCAAGGAGTCGGCCACGGTCGCGTCGGCCTCGAAGCCGGTGGCCACGATCACGTTTTCGGCCGCCACGTCCACGAGTCCGACCGACGTGCGGCAGATGATCCCGCCCTCGGTGATCGCCACGACCTCGGTTTCGTTCATCAACTCGACCCCGGCCGCACGAAGGTCGGCCAGGGCTCTCCATCGCCGGGGATGGGCCATTTCCGTCGCCATGGTGACGCCGCCCTCGACCACGGTGACGATCCGATCCCGTCCGGCCAGGAACTCGGCCAGTTCGATCCCGATCAGGCCCCCTCCCATCACCACCACCCGCTTGCCGATCGGCATGAAACGCCGCGACAGCCGATCGACCGATTCGGGATCCTGGGTGAACCCGAAGAGCCGCATCGCTCCCACTCGGACGCGCGCGAAGGGCGACCACCCGCCCGGCGACTCGGGCCCGCGCTGTCCGGTGAGAAGCCTCCTGAGATCATCGCCGTCGAACACGTGATCCATGTCAATTCCGGGAATTCCGGGGCGGGCGGGTCGAGCCCCGGTGGCCACTATCACGACGTCGGGTTCGAACTCCGAAACCGACTCGCCCGCAGCATCGCTGTTCAGTCGAACGTCGACGCCGGTGACTCCCATCTGATGGATCATCCAGGTGAGCAGTCGCCGGTTGGGTTCGTGGATCACCGCCGCGAACGCCAAGGAACCACCGAGCTGCCCGGAGCTCTCGAGCAGGGTCACGCGATGGCCACGCGATGCCGCGACGCGTGCCGCCTCCATGCCGGCCGGACCTCCACCGACCACCACCACGGTCCGTGGCCGCTCAACCCATTTCGTCTCGGCCCGGGCCAGTTCGGTCTCACGGGCGACCATGGGATTGACGGCGCACTTGACCGGTCGGGCGAAGAACGGCTGCGCCACGCACTCGTAGCAGTTGATGCACGGCCGGATCTCAGCTCCCCGACCGGCAACAAGCTTCCGGCCCAGCGCCGGGTCGGCGAGCAGTTGGCGACCCATGGCGATGACATCGGCCTTTTGGTGGGCGATCATCTCGTCACCGACCTCGGGAGAAATTCGTCCGACGGCGATGACGGGGACCGTGACCTGGGTCTTGAGGTGGCCGGTGAGCGCGGCGTGGGCGGCCTCGCGAAACGGGATGCTCCCCTCGCTCAGCGCCGGGCCAGAGGTCACGTCGCCGTAGGCGCTCAGATGGATCGCGTCGGCGCCGGCCTCCACCGCCAACCTGGACGTGACCACGGCATCCTCGAAACTGATCCCGTCGGGGGTCCGGTATTCGAGTGCGTCGAGCCGACACCACACCGGGAATTCACGGCCCGCCCGCTCCTTCACCGCCCGAATCACCTCACACAGCAGACGCGAGCGACAGTCGACGCTGCCACCGTATTCGTCGTCGCGGAGGTTCCACTGCCCGGACAGAAACCCGGAGATGAGGCAGCCGTGGGCACCATGGATCTCCACGCCGTCGAATCCGGCCTCACGAGCCCGGATGGCAGCGGCCGCGAAACCGTCGATGATCTCTCCAATGTCGGCGCGGGTCGCGGCCCGCAGGCGAGCCATTCCCCGACCGTTGACCGCCTCCATCATCGCGAGTTCGTCGGCGGTCAGGTCATCGACCATGTCGAGGGACCCGTGCCATTGTGGGATCGACGGCACGAGAACCTCACGTCCCATGCTCATGTCGAGTCTCGACACCTTTCCGTGATGAACCAGCTGGACGGCCATGGCGACACCGTGTGACTTCACCCGCTCGGCGAGACGCGACAACCCCGGGATGAACGAGTCATCCGAGATCCCCAATTGGTGCGACGAGTTCGCACCACGCGGGTAGGCCATCGCACAGGCCCCGGTGATGATCAGCCCGGCGCCGCCCCGCGCCCGTTCCTCGTAGTAGGCCGCGACGTTGTCGTCGACCATGCCGTCCGGGCCGGCGATCTCCACCCCCATGGGAGCCATCGCGATCCGGTTGCGCAACCGAAGCGAACCGATCTCGACCGGGGACAGCAGGTACTCGTACATGAGGGCGACACCGTAGGTAAGTGGACGAGGGCAGATCCGCGTGCCGGTCGGCCGGCCCCATCAGGCCCGGACGACCCCCTCCAACCGTGCCTGGTCGGCCACCGCGGCGGCCACGGCCGGGGCGACCGACCGGTCGAACACGGAGGGTACGACGTGCCGGGCGTCGAGTTCCTCGTCGGATACGCACCCGGCGATCGCCACGGCGGCGGCAAGTTTCATTCCCTCGGTGATGGTCGTGGCCTTGGCGTCGAAGGACCCCCTGAAGATGCCGGGGAAGGCGAGCACGTTGTTGATCTGGTTGGGGAAGTCGCTGCGGCCGGTGGCCATGACCGCGGCGAGCCCATCGGCTGCCTCCGGGCGAATCTCCGGATCGGGATTGGCCATGGCGAACACGATCGGATCACCCGCCATGGTTCGCAAATCGGACGCGTCGAGCAGGTTGGGAGCCGACACGCCGATGAAGACGTCGGCACCGGCCAGAACCTCGCTGAGTGTTCCGGCCTTGCGGTCGCGGTTGGTGTGCTCGGCGAACCACTCCTTGGCGAAGTTGAGACCGTCGCGGCCGCTGTGGATCGCGCCGAGCCGGTCGCAACCGACGATCTCGCCCACACCGGAATCGATCAGGATCCTGCCGATAGCCATGCCCGCCGCCCCCACGCCGGAGATCACCACCGACAGGTCGGACATCTCCTTGCCGACGACCCGCAGTGAGTTCTCGAGCGCAGCCAGGCACACGACGGCGGTGCCGTGCTGGTCGTCATGGAACACAGGAATGTCGAGAGCAGCCTTGAGGCGCTCCTCGATCTCGAAGGCCGCGGGAGCGGCGATGTCCTCGAGGTTGATACCACCGAAGGTGGGAGCCACCCGTATCACCGTCTCGATGACCTCTTCTGGATCGGTCGTGGCGAGACAGAGCGGGAAGGCATCAACACCCGCGAACTCCTTGAACAGAAGAGCCTTTCCCTCCATCACCGGCATCGCGGCGAGCGGGCCGATATCGCCGAGTCCCAGCACCGCCGTGCCGTCAGTCACGATCGCCACCGTGTTCTTTCGAATCGTGTACTCGTGAGCCAGCGACGGATCGTCGTGGATCGCCATGCACACCCGCGCCACACCCGGCGTGTAGGCCATGGCCAGATCGTCGGCGTCGGCCACCGAGCACAGCGGGTTGACCTCGATCTTGCCGCCTTCGTGAAGCCGGAAGGTGCGGTCCCACCACTCGACAACCGTCACACCGTCAACCTCGCCGACCGCCGAAGCCAAGCTTTTCGCATGGTCCTCGTCACGGCAGTGGACATCGATGGCCCGGACCACCACCGGGCCCTTTGCCTCGAATCCGGGAATGGCGGCGATGTTGCCGCCGGCGGCACCCACTGCCACGGCGAACCGGCCGAGGGTTCCGGGAACATTGTCGAGTGAGACCTTGATGGTGATGGAGTAGGCGGCGGTCGGTGCGTTCTTCACATCGCGAGATTAGCCACCGACCGAACGGCCGGCTCCATCGGAAGTCGGCGACGAGTCAGTCGCCGAAGTCGAAACCGAGGTCAGGAGCCGCCACCAGGGCCACGAACGGTATGCCCTGCTCGGCCGCCATGGCTTCACATGTGCCTCCACGGTCGACGACCGCCATGGCCAGCACCGGCTCGGCCCCGAGTTCACGGACCACCGCCGCGGCCTCGAGCAGAGAAGACCCGCGGGTGACCGTGTCCTCGGCGATGACCACCTTGTCACCGGGTTCGAGCGCTCCGGCCAGGCGACCGGTGACGCCGTGATCCTTCGAGGCCTTCCTGATGGAGAAGGATCGCAGCTCGCGCCCTCGTGACGCCGCTACTGCCGCAATCCCGTAGGCCACCGGATCGGCACCCATGGTCAGTCCACCGATGGCGGTGACGTCGTCGGGGATCAGCGACAACGCGGCATCGGCAACGGCCAGGATCCCCGCCGGGCGGCACACCGTCTGCTTGGAGTCGACGAACCATCGGCTCCGACGGCCCGACTTGAGCACGAAATCACCCCGTCTGACGGAGTAGAGCCGGAGATGGTCAACGAGGGCCTGCGAGGTCATGTCGTGGACCATACCGCCCCGCCTCTGACCGGTCATCAAGGAGGGGTCGTATCCGGACCCGGCCGACGCTCAGAATTGGGTATATCAAAACGCGTGGATTTGCCCTATGATCACTCTCGACAGGCGGCTCTCGTAGCCAGTCGTATCCACCAGTAATCACCACCCAACAATCCCAGGGAGAGTCATCGTGGCACCAGCCAAAGGTCGAGAATTGTCGCCGAAACACAAGGCCGCAATGGCCGAGGGCCGAGCACAGAGTCGGGTCGTTTCCAAGTATCTGGAGGCTCTCGAAACCCACAAGCCCAAGCGCGGACGTCGGCGCACGCCCGAGTCCATGAAGGCCAAGCTCAAGAACATCGATGCCGAATTGACGGATGCGAGCCCCATCAAACAACTTGAGCTGATCCAGGAACAGATCGACATCGAAAAGGCGCTCGCCGGCACCGACACGGCGTTCGACATCACCGAGCTGGAAGACGAGTTCGTGTCGATCGCCGCCGCTTACGGCACCAGCAAGGGCATCACCTACGCCGCTTGGCGCAAGATTGGTGTAGCCCCGAGCGTTCTCAAGAAGGCCGGCATCGGTCGTAGCGCATGAGGTGATCCCGCGCCATGGCCGGGATCAGACCCTCACCTCGGCCGTAGCGCCTGCCGCCCCGGGATGTCGGTCCACGATCTTTCGGGCCCGAGCCACAACGGCCGCAACCTGTTGATCGGCCGTGCCGGTGAACCCGATCGGTTCGGCGAGCATTGCCTCGAGCTGGGCCCGATCAAGGGGAATACGGGAGTCGCCCGCAATCCGCTCGACGAAACCCCCGTCACCTTCGCCCTCGCGGCGAGCCGACACCGCGTTCATCGCGTGACCTTTCACCAACTCGTGGGCCGTCTCGCGACCCAGGCCGGCCTCGACCGCAGCCGCCAGGATCCGGGTCGTGGCCAGGAACGGCAGGTCACGTCGCAGTTCGGCCGACACCATCTCGGGAAAGACAGCGAGATTGTCAAACACCCCGAGCGCCGTTTGGAGCAGGCCCTCAGCCGCCATGAACGAGTCCGGCAGCATCACCCGTCGGACGACCGAACAGCTCACATCACCCTCGTTCCACTGACGTCCGGCCAGCTCGGCCGCCATGGTGAGGTGACCATCGAGAACGGTGCGAAGTGCACCCACCCGTTCGGCCGAGCGGGCGTTCATCTTGTGGGGCATGGCCGATGACCCGACCTGCCCGGGCAGGAATCCCTCGGTGACGAGTTCGTTGCCGGCCATGAGACGAATCGTGACGGCGGCGTTCGCCGGACCGCACACCGACTGCACCAGCGCCGACACGACATCAAAATCGAGCGACCGCGGATAGATCTGCCCGACACTCTCGAGGACCCGGTCGAAACCGAGATGATCAGCGATCTCACGTTCGAATTCGTCGACGGCCGACACTCCACCCAGCAGGTCGAGTTGATCGAGACGAGTTCCGACCGGCCCCTTGATCCCCCTCATGGGGTATCGGGCCATCAGCGCTTCGAGCCGCTCGAGGCCACTCATCGTCTCCTCGGCCACGTCGGAGAATCTCTTGCCGAGCGTGGTGGCCTGCGCCGCGACATTGTGGGTTCGGGCCACCATGACCAGACCCGTATTGCCTTCGGCGAGGTCCGCGACCTTGGCCAATACCGCCACGAGACGGTCTCGCACCAGCACGAGCGAGTCACGAATCTGCATCTGCTCGACGTTCTCGGTGAGGTCGCGTGATGTCATGCCACGATGGATCTGCTCATGGCCGGCGAGGAAGCAGAACTCGTCGATACGTGCCTTCACATCGTGTCGGGTCACGGCCTCACGCCGGGCGATCGAGTCGAGATCAACCGTTTCGACGACTGCCTCGTAGTCGTCGATAACTCCTGCGGGGATCGCCACACCAAGACGCCTTTGGGCTCGCATCACGGCGATCCACAGCCGACGTTCGAGGATCACCTTCCGGCTTGGCGACCAGATCGCGGTCATGGCCCGACTGGCGTAGCGCTGCGAGAGGATGTTGGGCATCGGATCAAACATGTCGGAGCCTGTCGTGAATTCTGTCATGGGATCGGTGATCTATTGGCCTTTCGACCCATCAAGACCTGATCTCGTCGCTCCGAAACAGTGAGAGCGCGATCAGGGGGCATGAAATGCAGACCGAGATGACGGGCGGTTGCCGACACCACAGTTTCGAAAGAGCGGCGTCGATTTGTCACCGTTGCGGGGCGCAGTACTGCTCCGACTGTCTGGTCCATCCATTCGGGGATTCGAAGCCGCTCTGCAAGGACTGCGCCATGATGATGTCGGGGGTGAGGACCCATGCCGCCCTCCCGGCCATGCCGAAGCGGCAGCGTCGCGCCCGCGCCAAGGCGTTCGCCGAGAGGACCGTCTGCGTTGCTCCCGCTACGAAACCGATCGAACAACTGGTCGGCGTGCCCGAACTGGTCACCACGGCCACCGGAACCGATCCGGCCGCCGGAGTCGCTCCTCCCATCGACTGGAGTCGGCCCTTCGGCTGAACCCATGGTTCAGGCGGCCCGGTCGAGGAACTGTCCACGACCGGGACCCACACCCACCAGCCGAATGGGGACCCCCACCTGTGACTCGAGGAACTCGATGTAGGCGGCCGCTTGCGCCGGAAGATGGTCAGGGTCGGTGATGCCACTGATGTCGGTCTTCCAGCCGGGTAGCTCCTCATAGATCGGCTTGACGGAGTGGAACACGCTCTGGTGATAGGGAACATATCGATAACGCTCATCACCTGCCTCGTAGGCCACGCACACCTTGATGGTGTCGAGACCGTCGAGCACATCGAGCTTCGTGAGCGCGATCTCGCTCAGTGAGTTGAGCCTGACCGCCTGACGGAGCAGCACCACATCGAGCCATCCGGTGCGACGGCGACGACCCGTGTTGGTGCCGAACTCATGACCGACGTCGACGAGATAGTCGCCGACCTCATCGGACAGCTCGGTGGGGAACGGACCCGATCCGACCCGAGTGACATAGGCCTTGGCGACGCCGATGATGCGATTGATGTCGCGTGGACCCACACCCGACCCGACGCACGCCCCACCGGCCACCGGATTACTGGAGGTGACGAACGGATACGTGCCGTGATCGACATCGAGGAACGTGGCCTGAGCACCCTCGAAGAGAACATTGCCGTCGGATTCGAGGCACTCGTGGATCAGCGAAACCGTGTCGGCTATATACCCGGACATACGAGGGGCGCACCCCACCAGATACTCGTCGGCGACCGCATCGACTTCGATCGGAAGACGGTTGAAAACCTTGGTCAGGACCTTGTTGTGGTGGTCGAGAGCAACCTCGAGCTTCTTGCGGAAGATCTTCGGGTCCAGAAGATCCTGGACACGTATGCCCGTACGCATCGCCTTGTCGGCGTAGGTGGGTCCGATACCGCGTTTGGTGGTGCCGAGCTTGGCGGCACCGAGGTGCCTCTCGTGGAGAGCATCGAGTTCCTGGTGATAGGGCATTATCAAGTGGGCGTTGCCCGATACCTTGAGCCGGCTGCAGTCGACACCTTTCGACGTGAGCATGTCGATCTCGGCCAGCAAAACCCGCGGGTCGACCACCACACCGTTGCCGATGACCGGAGTCGTGTGCTCATGGAGAACACCGCTCGGCACGAGTTGCAAAGCGAAGGTCTGTCCGTCGACCACCAAGGTGTGGCCGGCGTTGTGGCCCCCCTGGTAGCGCACGACCATGTCCATGTCACGCGCGACCAGGTCGGTGAACTTGCCCTTGCCCTCGTCACCCCACTGAGTACCTACGACTATGGTCGCCGGCACGGCGCTCTCCTCTCGAGGAATTGCGTTACCGCGGAAGGTTAGCGGTTGTCGGTGGGCGGCGGAACGTTGGCGAGTACCCGGACGCGCC
>QIIW01000016.1 GCA_003231645.1 Acidimicrobiia bacterium
GCCGTCCACCGGCAACTACGCCCGCGGTGGCGTCGCCATCAGCCGCATCATGGAATGCCGCGGTGTCGCCGTGCTGCCCGAGGGGATGAGCCAGGCCCGCTTCGACTGGCTCGACAAGTGGACCCTCGACCCGGCCAACGACATCATCCGCACGCCGGGCACCGAGAGCAACGTCAAGGAGATCTACGACACCTGCAATGAACTCGAGAAGGATCCTCAGATCGAGATCCTCAACCAGTTCTCGGAGTTCGCCAACTACCTGGGCCATTTCTCGGTGACCGGTCCGGCCCTCGAGAAGGTGTTCCTCGACGCCACCCGCAACGCCCCCGGGGCTCGACTTGCCGCCTATGTGTCGGCGTCGGGTTCGGGAGGCACCCTGGCCGCCGGCGACTACCTGAAGGACAACCACGGCTCCCGCATCGTCGTGGCCGAGGCGCTCGAATGCCCGACGCTGCTCGAGAACGGGTTCGGCGACCACAACATTCAGGGCATCGGCGACAAGCATGTGCCGCTGATCCACAACGTGATGAACACCGACGATGTGGTGGCGGTGAGCGATCGCTCCACCGACGCCCTCGATGCCCTGTTCAACACACCGGCCGGCAAGGCCTACCTGGTCGACCGGGTCGGTATCCATCCGGGCCTGGTCCTCGCGCTCCACGACATGGGCTACTCGTCGAGCTGCAATGCGCTCGCCGCCATCAAGATCGCCAAGGAGCACGACCTCGGCCACGACGACGTGATCGTGTCGGTCGCCACCGACGGCGCCGAACTCTACGACGCCGAGCGCGAAACCTACCTCGCCACCCATCACCCCGACGGCTACGACGCCGTCGCCGCGGCGGCCGACTTCGGCCGGGAGTTGGCATCGGGTGACACCGCCGAGCACCTCGAACTCACCCACGCCGGGCGTCGTCGCATCTTCAACCTCGGCTACTTCACCTGGGTCGAGCAGCAGGGCACCGAGTTCTCCGACTTCACTGCCCGGTCCGATCAGGCGTTCTGGAGGGGCATGCGTCACTTCGTGACCGACTGGGACGACCAGATCCGGGAGTTCAACGCCCGCACCGGTACCCGTGCCGACGACTGAGCCACTGATGCAACACCCACCGTCGACCTTCGAGAGCCACGCCGACCGGCTCGACTCGTATCGGGTCGCGCTCGATGCCGGTCTGGTCGGAGGCGATGTCGTGGCGATGATTCGCCGGATCGATGCCGCGGTGGCCGAGATCGACGGCCACGGTTTCGAGCCCACCCCGTCCGCGATCGAACCCGACCTGGCCGCGGCCATCGGATTCGGGTCGGAGTTGTGGGTCAAGGACGAGACCCAGAACGTCTCGGGATCCCACAAGGGCCGCCACCTTTTCGGCGTGGCCTTGCGCCGCATGGTCGACGGGTCGTCGGGTCTGCTCGACGACGGCCGCTTTGCCATCGCCAGCTGTGGCAACGCGGCGTTGGCGGCGACCGTTATGGCACGGGCGCTCGACCACCCGATCGACATGTGGGCCGATGCCGAGGTGACCGACCGGATCGAGTCACTCGGGGGCACCGTCATCCGGTGTGATCGCGACCCCGAGGTGCCGGGCGACCCCACCCATCACGCCATGGTCGAGGCCATCGCCGCGGGTGATGTCGCGTTTTCGTGCCAGGGCACCGACACGCCCTCGACCATCGACGGCGGGCGCACCCTCGGCTGGGAACTGGTCGACTCCCTGATTACCCACGACGACGGCGACTCGACCCGGCTCGACCGGATCGTCATCCAGGTCGGCGGGGGAGCACTGGCGACATCGACCGTGCTCGCCCTGGCTTCCGACGTCGCCTCCGGCCGGCTCGCGGCGATGCCGATCGTCCACCCGGTGCAGCCGGTCGGCAACCACCCCTTCGTGCGGGCGTGGGATCTCGTGGTGGGCGAGATTCTCGACCGGTCCGACGTGGCCGATGATCGGGCGGGAGCGGCCGCCACGCTCGGTCGACTCGACCGCCCCGCGGTCCGGGCGGTGATGGCCAGGGCTACGTCCCGGCCCGATTCCTACATGTGGCCATGGGACGACGAGCCGGTCTCCTACGCGTCGGGGATCCTCGACGATGTGACCTACGACTGGCCGGCGATCCTGGAGGCCACGCTCACCACCGGCGGATGGCCCGTCGTGGCGACCGAGCAACAGTTCCGCCGGGCCCACTCGCTGGCCCACGCCCACACCACGATCGACGTCTGCCCGACCGGCTCGTCGGGGCTGGGGGGACTATTGGCTCTGCTGGCCGACGCCGTGATCCCGACGTCGGGTGAGCGTCTGGCCCTGCTGTTCACCGGCGCCATGCGGTCGGGCGATCCGAGGCCGCAACCGGTCTGATCACGCCCGAAGACCCTCGACCACGTGCTCGATGAGCGGCCCGGTCGCCGCTGATTCAGCGTGGCGGCGGGGCCACGAAGTCGATGAGGCGCTCGACCGCTCCGAGGAGTGGCGTCTCGAGATCGGTCCAGGTGTCGACCCGGCCGAGCAGCATCCGCCAGAACTCGCCGGTCGAACCGGTGAAACCGATGGCGTCGAGCACTCCCTGCTTCCAAGGTTGACCCGGCGGAATGTCGGGCCAGCGTTCGATCGAGATCACCGACGGCTTCACCGCCTGCCAGACGTCGACGAAGGGATGACCGGTGATGAGCACGTCGGGGTGGGCGGCCGCGGCGGCGATACGGGTCTCCTTGGTGCCGGCGACGAGGTGATCGAGCAGCACGCCGACCCGGCGGCCGGGACCGGGCCGAAAACCCCGCACCCGTTCGGCGAGGTCGTCGGCGCCGTCGAGGGGTTCGACCACCACCCCCTCGACTCGAAGATCGTCGCCCCAGATCTTCTCGACGAGCTCGGCGTCGTGAATCCCCTCGACCCAGATGCGACTGGCCCGCGCCAACCGTGGCGGCAGCCGGCCGGGGTCGACCGACCCCGACGCGGTCAGGGAGGCGGGACGGTCGGCCGGGGCGGGCCGCCGGAGCGAGACGGCCACCGTCCGGCCGTCGACGTCGGCGCGAACTGCTCCCGGCGCGTAACGAAGTACGTGGTCGCGACCCTCGTCGTCGCGCAGCGTGAGTCGCGGCGGGCTGAAATCGACCAGGACGCCGACCCGGCCGGTGTCGCGGTGTTGGAGCATCAGGCCGCGCCGGGCCTCGATGATGGGGTAGGTGGGACCCTGGTGGCGCGGCGCGTCGATGTCGAGGGGGCCGGCCATCAATCCGTCGTCGCGCATCACCGCAGGTTAGGGCAGTGGCTTGGGAGGAGGTGGGAGGTCGCGCCCAGCACCTTCCCGACCGGATGCTGTCGGAGTCGCCACTCCACGAGTGATTGCTCATACAATCGTCCCGATGGACTACAGGGTCGAGGAACTCGCCGAAGCGGCCGGGGTCGGTGTCGACACCGTCCGCTACTACCAGGGCCGTGAGCTCCTGCCCCCACCCCGGCGCGAAGGTCGCGTCGCGTGGTACGGCGAACATCACCTCGATCGCCTGGGCGAGATCCGTGACCTGGCCCAACGAGGGTTCACGCTTTCGCAGATCCGGGAGTTGGCCGACGCCGAGGGCGACCGTCTGCTGGCCGACCTGGCCAAGGCCGACGCCGTCGATCCTCACCTCGATCGAGCCGAACTGGCCCGTCGGGCCGAGGTGCCCGAACTCATCGTCGACATTGCAGTCGGGGCCGGTCTGCTGTCGTCGTCGGGTGAGCCCGGGGACGAACGGTTCGCACCCGACAGCATCGAGATGCTCTCGGCGGCAAGGGCCCTGGTCAGCGAGGGGGCTCCACTTGGTGAACTCACCGCTCTCGCCATGCGTCACGTCGCCAACATCGAGTCGGTGATCGACGATGCCATCGAGTTGTTCAAGCGCCACAGTGACGACAACGGCGGTAGTCGCGACGATCTCGTGGCCACCATGCACCGGCTCGTTCCGGTGGCCACGAGCCTGGTTGGGCGACACTTCGAGCACACCCTGCGGAGCCGGGCCCTGGCCCGGCTCGAGGACGACACCGAGGCTCGGGCCGTCGTCACGGTGGCCCGTCGCCTCGACCGGACGATCGACCCCTTGGCCGTATACGCGGCGGCCGGCGATCATCACCGCTGCCTCTGGATGCGGCCCGACGAGGATTTCTCGATTGTCGCCCTCGGAGCGGCCGAGATCGTGGAGACCAAAGGCGACGGCCGCTTCACCGCGGCGTCGGCGGCACGGGTGGCCCTGGCCTCTCGGGTGTCACGCCACGGCCCGGCGGGCGCACCGGTGCCGCTGTTGGTGGGCGGCCTGTCGTTCGAGGCGGGCGACGACAGGCGGGACCCCGACTGGAGCGGCTTCCCCGACTCGAGGTGGATTCTCCCCGAGTTCGCGTGGGTCAATGGCCCGGATGGTGACTGGGTTGTGGCGGCGGCGGCGGTCGACGAGGGTGAGGACGAATCGACGACCGTTTCGCGGCTCGAAAGTCGACTCGACACGTGGGCCGATCCGCCAACCGGCGATGCAGGTGACGATCTGGCGGTCGGGGTCGGTGAGGTGGTCACCGACGACCTCGAATACCGCGATCTCGTCGCCGAGGCGGTGGCCCACATCACCGAAGGCCACCTCGACAAGGTGGTGCTCGCCCGGGTGCACCACGACGACCCGATCGACCTCGGGGTGGTCCTGGCCCGGCTGCGTCACCGCTACCCGACCTGCGCGGTGTTCGCCTTCGCGGTGGGCGACCACACCTTCTTCGGAGCCAGTCCCGAGAAGCTGGTTGCGCTGCGCGGTCGCCAGGTCGAGACGGTGGCTCTGGCCGGAACCGCGCCCCGCGGCCGTGACGAAACCGAGGACGAAGCCCTCGCCGCGGAGATGCTCGGGTGGTCGAAAACGCGATCGGAGCACGGTTTCGTGGTCGACGACATATCGCAGCGCCTGGCCACACTCGGCTTGGTGGGCGCGACCCCGGCGGTTCCCGAGGTGCTGCGGCTCGCTCGTGTACAGCACCTGCGTACGCCGATCACGGCCGAGGTCGACCGGGGAGCCGACGGGATCAGCGACCTTGACGTGCTGCGCATCGCCAGCGTGTTGCATCCGACCCCGGCCGTGGGCGGCACACCGACCGAGGCGGCGCTCGACTGGATCCGAACCCACGAGCCCTTCGACCGTGGCTGGTATGCCGCACCGGTCGGCTGGTGTGACCTCGACGGCAACGGCGAGCTGAGGGTGGCCCTGCGGTCGGCTCTCGCCACCCCCGACGGCGTCGATCTGTTCGCCGGTGCCGGCATCGTGGCCGACTCGGTCCCCGACGACGAACTGGCCGAGACCGGCGTGAAGCTACGCGCCCTCCTCGATGTGATGGAGAGCTGATGCACCACATGGACGATCCCCTCTACGACAACATCGCGGCGTTCACCGCCGGACTGGTGGCCAATGGCATCACCGATGTGGTCATCAGCCCGGGGTCGAGATCGACTCCGCTGTCGGTCACCCTCCACGCCCACCCGTCGCTGCGGACCTGGATCCAGCTCGACGAACGGTCGGCCGGGTTCTTCGCCCTCGGCATGGCCCGGGTGACCGGGCGACCGTCGGTGCTGGTGTGCACATCCGGCACGGCGGCCGCCAACTATCTCCCCGCCGTCGTCGAGGCCCACCACGCCGGAGTGCCGATGATCGTCTGCACCGCCGATCGGCCCCCCGAACTCCAGGGTTGGGGAGCGGGTCAGACCATCGACCAGCACGACATCTTCGGTTCGGCCACCCGGTGGTCGGCCGACCTGGCGGTGGCAAGCGAGTGGAGCCCGGCCCGGGCCGAGCGCACGGCGATGCGAGCCGTGGCCGCGGCCGGTGGCCAACATCCCGGACCGGTGCATCTCAACTGGCCGTTGCGGCTTCCGCTCGAGCCGCGTGTGACCCCACCGGTTCGTGACGCCGCCTTCGAACACCGCCTCCATCTGCCGTTGCTCCGCGGCTTGTCACAGGCGGCCGTCGCGGTGCTCGACGAGATCACCCGGCTCGAACGGGGAGTGATCGTGGTCGGCCCGTCCGACGGAGTCGGTCTCCGCCGTGAAGACGAAACATCGGCGGCCATCGCCGACTTCGCCCGTCGGGTCGGCTGGCCGGTGCTGGCCGAACCCCTGACCCAGATGCGCCGCACCGACCCCTCGCTCGACTCCAACGTCATCGCGACTGCCGACCATCTTCTCAGTGACGAGAAATTCGCCGGTCTCCACGCCGCCGATGTCGTGGTACGAATCGGGCGGGCACCCACCACGAAACCGGTTCGCCTCTGGATGGAACACCACCCCCCGGCGAGGGTGGTGATGATCGACCCGTCGGAGCACTGGCAGGAACCGAGCTTCACTCTCACCGATCATGTCGTCGCCGATGCGGCGACGGCCCTCAGTGCCCACCGGGGTACCGATCACCGAAGGTCCGGCGAGACGGCATGGTTGAGTTCATGGCGGCGAGCCGATCGACTGGCCTCCGAAGCGATCGACGCCGAACTCGCGGATGGTCCGCTGATGGCCGCGCTCACCGCGCGCACCCTGGTCGATGCCCTGGTGGAGGGCTCGGTACTGGTCACCTCCAACTCGATGGCCGTGCGCGACCTCGATTCATTCGTGCCGGTCGGCGGCCCCCGAATCTCGGTGATCGGAAACCGGGGTGCGTCGGGTATCGACGGCATCACCTCCACCGCCCTCGGAGCGGCGGCGGTGGCCGGTCGACCGGTCGCCATGCTCATCGGCGATCTGGCGCTGCTCCATGATCTCGGTGGACTCACCGCGGCTCGCCGACTTGGTCTGCACCTCACCGCGGTTTGTGTCGACAACGACGGCGGCGAGATCTTCTCGATGCTGCCCATCGCCCGCCTTGGCACGGACATCGACTTCGACACGCTGTTTCGCACCCCCCACGGCGTCGACATCGGCGGTCTCGACGGCTTCGCCGGACTGCGGGTCGTCGATGCCAACACCGCCGAGACGCTCTCGGGCGAACTCGCGCGGTCTCTTTCATCGAACCGGCCGGGGGTCGATCTGATCGTCGTCCGAGTCGACCCCGGGGCCGACATGGCCCAGCACCGGCGGATCGCCTCGGTCGTCGCCGCGGCGGTCGCACCATGAGGCCCGGTCGAGCCGCGCGAATGGTCGACATCGAGGTCGACCGCGACGTGATCATCCACGCCGAGGTCTCCGGTGCCGGTGTGCCGGTGGTGCTGCTCCACGGCTTCACCGGCGACGTGTCGACCATGCGTGGCCTGTCGAAACGCCTGGCCGCGGATCACCGGGTCATCGTTCCCGATCTGGTGGGGCACGGCCGGTCGAGCACCCCGGAGCGGCTCACGGCCTACGGTGTCGGGGCCATGGCAGGTCACGTTGCATCACTGGTCGAGAGAATCGGTCACGACCAATTCCACCTCGTTGGATATTCCATGGGCGGACGCGTGGCGCTGACACTCGCCTGTGAATCACCGGAGCGGGTCAGGTCGCTCGGCCTCATCGGGGCATCGGCGGGGATAGCCGACGATCGTCGAAGATCCGAACGCCGACGCGACGACGAGGTGCTCGCCGACCGTATCGAGGCCGACGGACTGGGGAGATTCGTCGAGGAGTGGCTGGCGAATCCGTTGTTCGCCACCCAGGGCCGTCTCGGGTCCGCGCATTCGGCGCGGGCGCGTCGACAGCGGCTCGCCAACGATCCCTCCGGACTGGCCCGCAGCCTCCGTGGGGGTGGCACCGGTGCGATGATCCCACTTCACGATCGACTGGCGGGATGTGACATCCCGACGGTGGTGATCGCCGGCGACGAGGACGGCAAGTTCCGGTCGATATCGAGTGATCTCGTCGATTCACTGCCCGACGCCCACCGCGTGATCATCGACCACGCCGGCCACGCGGCGCATCTCGAACAGCCCGACGCGGTGGCGTCGGCGATAGCGGCCCACATCTCGGACATCGAGGCACAATGAGCGGGCTCTGCGCCGACGTCCGCCGGTTCCGCCTGCTGCTGCGAGATGTCCTCACCACCGGCCGGACGCAACTCCGGCACCGTGACGGGTTGCTGCTGTCGGTCACCGACGGCACCCACACCGGATGGGGTGAGGCCACACCAATGCCCGGCTGGTCACCGATGAGCATCGACTCGGTCGCGGTGTCACTCGCCGCCGTGTCGGCCGCCGTGTCGGTCATCGACGACCCCGCCGACCCTCGCCTCGATCATGTGCTCGACGATCTCGATCGGGCCCCCCACGCTCGTGCCGCCCTCGCGGGGGCGATCGCCGATCTTCGGGCCCGGCGCGTCGGATCCGCGCTGAGTGCCACACTCGGCCCGAGTCCGGCGGCGAGGGTCCGGGTCAATGCCATGACTTCCGCCGAGAATCCCGATGACGTGGCAGCGTTCTGTGCGGCAGCGGTCGACTCCGGATTCGAGTCGGTCAAGATCAAGGTGGGGTTGCTCGACACCGCATCCGATCTGAGGCGGGTGGCGGCGGCGAGATCGGCGGTCGGCCCGGATCTCGAACTGCGAATCGACGCCAACGGATCGTGGGACGTCGAAACCGCGATCGCGGTGCTCGGACCGATGGCCGAACTCGGTGTTTGCTTCTGCGAGGAACCTGCCGACGGGATCGCTTCGATCGCCGCCGTCGGGTCGCGCAGCGACATCCCGGTGGCGGTCGACGAATCGGCGCGCTGCGTCGACGACATCGCCGAGGCGCTGGGTACCGGTTCGATCGACGTGGTGATCGTCAAGCCCCAGGCGATCGGGGGCCCGGACATGGCGATGAGGGCGGTTCGTCTCACCACGGAGTTCGGCGCGACGGCGGTGGTCACAAGCATGATCGACGGTGCGATCGGGGTGGCCCACGCCCTCCACGTCGCCGCGGCCAGTGGAGTGAACATGGCTCACGGCCTGGCGACGTCGTCGTTGCTGTCCGCCGACATCGGACCGGCGCCCGAGGTGTCGGCCGGGGGAATCACCATCGGCGACGAAGCGGGTATCGGCATCGTCCCCTACGACACGCTGCCGACCTGACGCCGCCGGCCTGATCGTGGCTCCTGGCCCTGCTGACCTCGGCCGGATACCGGCTCACAGCAGGTCGCGACGGATCTTGCCGATGGCGGTACGTGGCAGCGAGTCGACCAGCTCGAGCCGACGCGGTGCGTGGCGCGACGGAAGGTCGGCTCTCACCAACCGCTTGAGATAATCGAGGTCGGGAGGGTCTGACGGGTCGGCCGGCACCAGCACCGCGGTGACGACGTGGCCCCATTCGTGATCGGGTCGGCCCACCACCGCGACCTCACGAATCCGCGGGTCGCGCGCCAGCACGCGCTCGACCGGACCGGGCCAAACCTTCTCGCCGCCGGTGACGATCACATCACCGATCCTGCCGTCGACCTGCACAATTCCATCCACCACCCGACCGGAGTCTCCGGTGCCATACCAGCCGTCAGCGGTAATGGGGTTGGTGCCGTCGCGGTAGCCGCGCATGAGCATTTCACACCTGAGCTGCAGCTCGCCGCCGATGGAACGCACCTCGACCCCGTCGAGAGGTACACCGTCGTATACCACCCCGCCGCCGGTCTCGGTCATGCCGTAGGTCGCCACGGAGTTCGCGGGACGATCGGTCGGAATCGCCGAACCCCCCAGCAGGATCAGACGGAACAGCGAGGCGTTGATACGCCGTGCCGCGGTGGCCACGAGTGACACGAGTGTCGCCCCCCGTGCTGCCGCGTTCTCCACGGCCTCGGCATCGAATCCGTCGTGCACCTCCAGGTCGGTGCCGGTGATCATGGCGCGGGTGATCACCGAGAGGCCTCCCACATGGGTGAGTGGTAGGCAGGCCAGCCAACGATCCTTGCCGGCGTCGACTTCCAGTGCAGCCGATGTGGCCACCGCCGACGCGGCGACCGCGTCGTGGGTCAGCACGGCGGCTCGGGGGTGACCCGTCGTGCCGCTCGTGTTGACGATCAGCGCGTCGCCGGGCTCGGCCTGCCGGCCGTGAGCGAGGCGCCGACCGGTGGGGTCGACGACGACGGTCGGGGCGATGGCACCGAGTGCGGCGTCCAACGCGGCGGGAGGCAACCGGGGGTCGACCGGAGCGACCGCGTCGCCGGCATCCCACGCCCGTTGCAATTCCGCCACGAACGCGGGACCGCCAGGCAGGAGCAGCGCCAGAACCTCGTTCATCGTTGCGGCGACAGGCCGCTGGAGGAGGCGATCACGTCTGGAGGGTAGACCGGTGGACCGTCACCTCGCTCGGTCGGGGCCGGCGGCCGTAACCTCCGCCGGGTGGATCTCTTCATCGTTCGTCACGGCCGTCCCGTTCGCCATGTTGTGAAAGAGGGAGAGGAAGCTGCCGACCCCGAACTTTCCGAGATCGGTCGACAGCAGGCGGAGCGGGTCGCCGATGTGCTCGAGAAGGCCGACATCGACCACATCGTGTCCTCGACCATGCTGCGGGCGCGCCAGACAGCGGCCCCACTTGCCGGCCGACTCGGGCTAGAGGTGGAGCTGCTCGACGACATCAAGGAGTCGGATCACCGCTCCCGATCGTATGTGCCATTGGAGGAGATCAGCGCCGACGACCCTGACACCGCCCACTACTTCCAGGGTGATCTCATGGACACAATCTTCAGTGACGGCTACGAGAACTTCGAGGCACGGGTCACACGCGGTTTCACCCACATCATCGACAACAACCCCTCCAAACGGGTGGTCGTCTTCTGCCACGGCATGGTCACCAATGTGTTCGTGAAGACGATCTTGCGCTTCGAGGAGGTGTTCGCAATTTCGCCGGACTACTGCGGTATCACCCGGGTGCAGGCGTCGGGGTCGGGTGTTCGAACCGTCCGGTCCGTCAATGAGACCTACCATGTGCGCGACCTGATCGAGTGGTGACGAAGCCATTGAGGTCATGTCGGAACCGTCGATGTGAGCCGCGACGCAATGAGAGGAGCCCGATGATTTCACCCGATCGCACCGAGGAGTGGCAGCATTTGCGTGACACCCATCTGGTCGCGTCGTCGGAGCGCCCGGCCGGACCCGGCCGCGGCGTTCACCACGTGGCACTGCTGTGCACCGATGTCGACACGACGATCCGCTTCTACCAGGACCTCCTCGGCTTCCCGCTCACCGAATTGTTCGAGAACCGCGACTACGAGGGATCCACCCACCTCTTTTTCGACATCGGCAACGGCAACTCACTGGCGTTCTTCGATTTCCCGGGGCTCGATCTCGGTGGCTACGACGAGGTGCTCGGCGGTCTCCACCACCTGGCGATCTCCGTACCGTCCGAGGCTTGGCAACGTCAGCGGGATGCCCTCGAGGCGGCCGGGGTCGCCGTCCGGGTGATCCAGACCTCGATGTATTTCGATGATCCCGACGGCGCCCGCATCGAGTTGATCTCCGATCCGCTGGGTGAGATGTACGGCTCCGTTCTGGGCTGAGCCCGACGCACGTTTCCCATACCGACACGGTCCCGACGACGGCCGGCGTCGGCTCCTAACTTATGGGGATGAACGTAAGTCTCGTGGTCATGGCCGCCGGCGTCGGTTCCCGCTTCGGTGGCACCAAGCAACTCGCCGCGGTCGGTCCCGATGGTGAGGCCTTCCTCGATTTCGCCATCGGCGACGCCGTCGCGGCCGGGGTCGAAAAGGTCGTGTTGGTAGTCAGAACCGACATTGCCGATGACGTCGAACGGCACATGTCGACCCGCTCACACCAGGTGGAGATCGCCTACGTCTGCCAGGACATCCACGGACCGGGGCGCGACAAACCGTGGGGCACCGGGCAGGCGGTGCTGGTGGCCGCACCGGAGATCGACGGACCGTTCGTGGTCTGCAACGCCGACGACTACTACGGGCGCTCCACCTATCAGAAGGTGATTGCCGCGGCGGCCGAGATGGCCCCCGACCGGGTGCTGCTCGCCGGGTTCCGACTCGATCGCACCCTGCCGGAGGTTGGAGAGGTGAGCAGGGGGATCTGTTCGGTCGAGGGTTCGGAGGTGGTCGCATTGGTGGAGACCCACGGCATCGGCCGGCGTGAGGACGGCTCGATCACCGGATCCGATCCGGCTGGGGTCCTGGCCCCCGCGTCGGTGGCATCGATGAACTTCTGGGCCTTCCCGACCCGTATCTTCGACGATCTCGAGGCCGGTTTCACCCGGTTCCTCGCCGAGCACGGCGACGAGGCCAAGGCTGAGTATCTCCTGCCCACGGTGATCGCCGACCTGCGCAAGGCCGGGGATCTCACCGTCGGCGTGGTACCCACCGACGAGGCCTGGGTCGGTGTCACCAACCCGGACGACCTCGAGGTGGCCCGGCGACGCATCGCCGAGATGCGAGCCTCCTGAGGGCCATGGCCGCGGCCGTTCGCCGGGTGTTCGCCCCGGGTCGGGTCAACCTCATCGGCGACCACGTCGACTACGTCGGGGGACTCGTTCTTCCGATGGCCATCGATCTGGGCACCACCATCGACATCGCGTGCCGAACGTCCGGCCGGTCTGATTCGGTCACCCTCAGGTCTGCGTCCGAATCGGAACCTGCACTCATCGGGTTGCCGGTCAATGCCCAGACCGTCCACACGCCGTCGTGGTCGCGGTACCCGGCCGCGGTGTTGGCCGAACTCGGGGCGGTGGCCGGATTCGACGCCGAGATCACCAGCACGCTTCCGCTGGGGGCCGGACTCTCCTCCAGTGCGTCGATCGAGGTGGCGACGGCGTTGGCGGCCGGATTCGACGGCGATCCCCTCGAGTTGGCGAGGCTCTGCCGACGGGCCGAGTACCGGGCCACCGGCGTCCCCTGCGGGATCATGGATCAACTGGCCATCACGTCCGGCGTCGAGGGGTCGGCGTTGCTGATCGACTGTCGTGACGATTCGGTCGAGCCCGTGTCGTTGCCTGCGGGCACGGTGGTCCACGCCGTCCACTGTGGGGTGAGTCGCCGCCTGGAGGGCTCCGAATACGCCGATCGGCGCAGGGAATGCGAACTGATCGAGACGACCATCGGCCCCCTCCGCGACGCGACCATCGCCGACCTCGGCCGGCTGAGCGACCCGGTCGGCAGGCGACGGGCCCGTCATGTGATCTCCGAGATCGAGCGGGTACGCCAGGCTGTCGACGCATCGCGATCCGGTGACTTTGACCGGTTCGG
>QIIW01000003.1 GCA_003231645.1 Acidimicrobiia bacterium
TCACCGCGCCCGCCGCATCGTTTCGGGCCCGGCTTCGTCCCGGTCTGCGGGTGACGGCCGACGAGGTGCAGGCGGCGATCGACGACCCCGTCACCTGCATCGTCGATGCTCTCCCCGAACCGTTCTACACGGGCAAGATGCGCCTCTACCCCACCCACCGGGCCGGCCACGTCCCGGGAGCGCACAACGTTCCGGCGCCCGCCAATCTCGACCCGGCGACCATGACGATGCTCCCGGCCGCCGACCTGGCCCGACTGTGGGAACCGGTGGGGCTCACCACCGATCAACGGGTGATCACCTACTGCGGCGGAGGGGTGTACGCATCGTTCGATCTGTTCGCCCTGTATCTGCTCGGCCACGAGAACGCCGCCCTCTACGACGCGTCGTGGTTGGAGTGGGGTGCCGACCACGGCCGCCCGGTCGAGACATCCTCGTAGCCAACCACACAAAGGAGCCACCATGGCACGCGTGAAATTGATCGATCCCGCCCAGGCCGAGGGTCGTCAGAAAGAGGTGTTCGATCGGGTCGAGGCGTACTACCACATGGTGCCGGGCCTGCAGCAGGGCCTGAACTACCTCCCCGAGGTCACCGATGCCCTGTGGACGCTCAGCCTGGCCACGGCCACCGAGGGCTCCATCCGCGAGGAGCTGAAGCGGGTGTTCTTCGCCGTCACCGCGTACGAGGTCGAGTGCGAATACTGCACGGCGGCCCACATGATGGCCCTTATGGGTAAGAAATGGACCCGAGACGAATGTGTCTCGTTGATCGAGGGGCAACACTCGCCGCGCCTCACCGCCAAGGAGAACGCCGCGGTCGACTTCGTCCGGGTCGTCGGCCACCGCCCCGCCGCGGTCACCGACGAGATGGCCGACGGGCTCCGCGGCCACGGTTGGACCGACCCCGAAATCGTCGAGATCGTGGCCTCGGTGGCGCTCATGCGCTACACGAGCACCGTCGCCAGCGCCCTCGACGTCCCTCTCGAGGCCGCCATGGACGGTATCGGTATCAGCTGCGGCGTCCCGCTCGACAACCTCGACACCTGACCCGGGCCATCGGACCAGCCGTGGGGATCCGATCCGGTACCGCATTCACTGGCCGGTCGACCGGATTGCCTTTAGTGTCCGGCGTCAACCAACTCTCGGGGGTACACATGAACGTAATCGATCAGGCCAAGCGGGTGCTTGAAAGTCTCTCACCGGGCGAGTGGGCGATCTCGGGTGGAGCGGCCTGGATCCTGGTGGTCGACTTCATCATCGGGAGCGAAATCACCCAGGACTACTTCACTGGTGTGTCGCTGATCGTCGCCCCATTGGCGCTCGCCCTCCTGGCCGCAGTGTTCATGAGGTACAGCGGAGAGCAGTCTGCGTCCAATTCGCTCTATCCGTCCACGGCCAACGCCGCCGGCGTCGGGATCATCGTGTTCGCGGCCCTCGACCTCCTCAATGGTCTCGTGAACGAGTTCAGCTCATCCGGCGAGTTCTACGAGATCACTCTGTACATCGCCGCCGCCGCCATCCTGGTGGGGATGATGCAGACGCGCCAGGGTCAGGTCGTCACCGACTTGTGACTGGAAGTTGTGGATGACGGGTCTGAGCGGGGTGCGCCGAAGTTCACCGGGAAGTCCTGCTACTTCCGCGGCCTGCCCACGGGCCTAACCTCGCCGTTATGACCGAGAACTCCCCATCGAGCACGCGCCGATGACCAGCGACGATCGCGTGAGCGCCGACACCCGACGGTTCGCGGCCTGGGCGTTGGAGGCCAGGCAGACCGGGGACACCCCGGCGATTCCGGCCGCCACCGTGGTGGTGCTGCGCGATACCCCTGACGGACCGGCCACCCTCATGCTCCGCAAGAACTCCCGCATCGCGTTCGGCGGGATGTGGGTGTTCCCGGGCGGACGCATCGACCTCGCGGACCATGGCGATGATCCTCTCGACGAGATCGCCGCGGCCCGCACCGCCGCGGCCCGCGAAGCAATGGAGGAGGCTTCGGTCGAGGTCGGCCCCTCCGACATGGTGCTGTTCGCCCACTGGCTCCCGCCCGCCATCGCACCCAAGCGATACTCGACTTGGTTCTTCGCGGCCGCCATCGAGAGCGGCCGCGTGACCATCGACGAGGGCGAGATCGTCGACAATGAATGGATGACACCCGAGACCGCTCTTGCCCGTCACCACGACGGCGAGATCGAGTTGGTGCCACCCACGTGGGTCACCCTCCACACGATCAGCGGTTTCGACACCGTCGACGCGATGCTCACCGCTCTGCGCGAGCGTCCGGCTCGGCATCACGAGACTCACATCGCCATGACCGAGTCCGGGCCGGTGGCGCTGTGGGAGGGCGACGCCGGCTACCAGACCGGCGACACGTCGATCGCCGGGCCGCGGCATCGTCTCGAGATGTTCCGGGACGGATACACGTACGACGACTCGGGCGCGGCCGGGTGAGCACAACCGACCCCACAACCGGGCTCACCACGGCCGAAGTGGCCGAGCGCGTCGCCGACGGCCGCGTCAACGATGTACCCGCCGCCCCGATGCGCACGATTCCCCAGATCGTCAAGGCCAACGTGCTCACGCCGGTCAACGCCATCATCGGAACGCTTCTCGTATTGATCCTGATCGCCGGCTTTCCGGCCGACTCGCTGTTCGCCGGAGTGATCATCTCCAACAGCATCATCGGTATCGCCCAGGAGCTCCAGGCCCGGCGCACACTCGGCGCCCTGGCCGTTCTGTCGGCACCCCGGGCGAGGGTCGTGCGCGACGGCAAGGTCACCGAGATCGAGATCAGTGGCGTGGTCGCCGACGAGATTCTCGAGATGCACCCGGGCGACCAGCTCGTGATCGACGGTGAGGTGGTCAGCCAGGCCGGACTCGAGATGGACGAGTCGCTGCTCACCGGCGAGAGCGATGCCATCGAAAAGGGCCTCGGCGACGAGGTGCTGTCGGGGTCGTTCGTAGCGGCCGGTTTCGGCCGCTGTCAGGCCACGAGAATCGGCGCGGAGGCCTACGCGGCGAAACTCGCCGACGAGGCTCGCCGCTTCGAACTGGCCGACAGCGAATTGCGGTGCGGGGTCAACACGATCCTGCGATGGCTGATCGTGATGATTCCACCGGCAGCAGCCCTGTTGCTGCTGCGCCAACTCGGCACCGTCGACCGCTGGCAGGAGGCCCTCCAGGGCACCGTCGCGGCGGCGGTGGCGATGGTTCCCGACGGCCTGGTGTTGCTCACCAGCCTCAGCTTCATAACCGGCGTGATCGCACTCGCCCGGCGCAAGGCGTTGGCCAAGGAACTCGCCTCGGTCGAGTTGCTGGCCAGGGTCGACACCCTGTGCCTCGACAAGACCGGCACCATCACCACCGGTGAGATCTCGCTGGCCTCCGTCGTACCGCTGCGGGACGCCGCCGCCGACTATGTCGTGGAGGTCCTCGGCGCCCTCGGTGCGGCCGACCCGGCCCCCAACGCGACGCTCGCCGCCATCATCGCCACCCACCCGGCCCCGGACGGCTGGACGGCGGGCGAGAGCATGCCGTTCTCCTCGGCCCGCAAGTGGGCGGCAACCGAGTTCATCGACCGTGGCGTCTTCTACCTGGGTGCCCCCGACATTCTCTTCGACGACGATGACACCGCCGAACGAGCCGTCGCCGACGAGGCGGCGGCGACCGGCACCCGAGTGCTGCTCGTCACCCGCGCCAACGGCCAGTGGCAGGGTGACAGACTCGCCGAGCGTCGCGATCCGGTCGCGCTCGTCTTGTTGGAGGACACCGTGCGCCCCGACGCCGCGGAAACCCTCGCCTTCTTCCGCGAACAGGGAGTCGAACTCAAGGTCATCTCCGGTGACAACCCCGCTACGGTCGCCGCGGTCGCTCGCCGGGCCGGGATCGACTCGGACCCCGCGGGTTTCGACGCCCGGCAACTACCCGATGATCCCGAAGAGATGGCCGAGGTGCTCGAGTCCACGACCGTTTTCGGCCGGGTCACACCCCATCAGAAGCGAGCGATGGTTCACGCGCTCCAGTCGAGGGGTCACACGGTGGCCATGACCGGCGACGGCGTCAACGATGTGCTGGCTCTCAAGGACGCCGACATGGGCATCGCCATGGGATCCGGTTCCGCGGCCGCCCGGGCCGTCGCCCAACTCGTGCTGCTCGACAACCGGTTCGCCACCCTGCCGCGGGTGCTGGCCGAAGGTCGCCGGGTCATCAACAACATCGAACGGGTGGCCAACCTGTTCATCACCAAGGCGGCCTATGCCTTCCTGCTCACCGTGCTGATCGGTGTGGCCGGAACACCGTTTCCGTTCCTTCCCCGGCAGCTCACGCTCATAGGCACGTTCTCGATCGGTGTACCCGGATTCTTCCTGGCGTTGGCCCCCAATGACGCCCTCGTCAAACCGGGTTTCCTGCGCCGGGTTCTCAGGTTCTCCCTACCCGCGGGGTTCGTCGCCGGACTCGTCACCTACGTTCTCTACGAGATCATCCGCCGCCTCGACCAGGTGTCGCTCGCCGAGGCCCGCACCGCCGCCACCGCCACCCTGCTCCTGCTGGGCCTGGTGATACTGGTGCTGATCAGCCGGCCGTTGCGGCCTTGGAAGGTCGGTTTGGCCGCGGCCATGGCCGGCCTCTACACCCTCACCATGGTGGTCCCGTCGTTGCGCAACTACTTCGAACTCGACCTGCCCGGCACCACCGCATGGCTCTACGTGGCCGGCGCCGCCTTGGTGGGTGGCGCCGCCATCATCGCCACCACCAGCATCTTCGACCACGATTGAGGGAACCCGCGATCACGCCGTCTCGGGTTCAGACCGCCGACGCCATCGCCGCACGGGCCCGAAGCTCGGCCACCCGCTTGCGACCGATGATGGGTGTGGTCGGGGGGTGTCCGGCGTCGGCACGCTCCGACTCCGATTCGCCTCCCCAGAAGCCCAGCTCCCGATTAACCCGCGCGTAATCGCGACACGACTGCATCGACCGGCAGATGTTGCAGATGAGTTTCGCGGCGGCTTCGCGTCGGACCCTGGCCTCGGGCCGCTCGGCGAAGGGAGCGAAGAACAATTCGCTGTGGCCGTTGCAAGCTGCGGTTTCCATCCATTCGGTGGGCCCTACCGGCCCGGCCAGGGTCTCGACTGCTGTCTCGACGAAATCACGCATTCGTACTCCTGCTTCCCTAGTGGACGACCCGGGGCGACGAGCCCCGGATCACGACCGTGTTCAGCAACCCAGCCACCGTAAGAAACCCGGAGCCGGATGTCCCGCGTTCTCCCATAGTTATTTCCGTTGGCAGCCATCAATAATGCAGATGGGCCGCGAATGGGAACAGGGTCCTCGGTCCCTATTCCACGCCCGCCACCACCGCATCATCGTGCAGCCGACCGATCTCCGTCGGCGACAGACCGAGTTCCTCGGCCAGTATCTGATCGGTGTGCTGACCCAGCAGGGGTGCCGCTCGCGGCTCCACCGGAATCGAGCCGCCGAACGCCAGCGGCGAACCAGGGGTGAGATACGTGCCGATCCCGGGCTGCTCGACATCCCTGAAAAGATCGCTGCCGGTCGAGCAGCGATCATCGTGCCGGACCATCTCGAGAAACGACTGGTAGCGCCCCCAACACACACCGTTGGTGTCGAACACCGCCGCCACCTGATCCACGGTGCGCGACTCGATCCACGGGCCAATGGCCGCGCTGATCTCGGATCGAGCCTCGAACCTGTGTCCCTCGTCGGTGAAGTCGAGGCCGAGCCTCCGCTCGATCGCGGCGACCACCGAGGCCGATTCGGTGGAAATCAGCAGGCTCGACCACTGCCTCGGGCTGATTCCCACTACGTAGATCCGCACTCCGTCGGTGGTGATGAAGTCGGTTCCGTAGGCACCGTAGAGGTCGTTGCCGAGCCGCGGTCGCTCGGTGCCGTTGATCTGGGCCTCGGCCACGTGACCCAACGCCGACACCGCCGCGAGTGCGACATCCGACAGCGCCAGGGTCATCGATGAACCGATGCCGTGAATGAGTCGACGACGATCGGCGGCCACTATGCCGAGGGCCGCGGTCTGGCCGCAGATCAGATCCCACGCCGGCAGAACGTGGTTGACCACGTCGTCGGTATCGACCGGTCCCGTTACCTTCGGGTACCCGATGGCACAGTTGACGGTGTAGTCGAGTGCCGTGGAGCCGTCGCGGTTGCCGGTGATGGCCAGCATCACCAAGTCGGGCCGAGAGGCCGAGAGCGAGTCGTATCCGAGCCATCCTCGTGCGGGAAAGTTGGTGAGAAACGTTCCGGCACCCCCGATCAGTTCGGTGAGCAGCTCGCGGGCTCGCGGTGATGTCAGGTCGGCGACGATCGACCGTTTCCCCTTGTTCAGACCGGCCCAGTAGATCGAACGGCCGTCGGCGGTCAGCGGCCAGCGGTGAGCATCGAGGCCACCACCGATCTGGTCGAACCGGATGACGTCGGCCCCGAGTTGGGCCAGGGTCATGCCGCCGGACGGAGCGGCGACAAACGCCGAGCCCTCCACCACCCGCAGAGATTCGAGCGGAGCCATCACCGGGGTCAGGCCATCCAATTCTGCGACCGCACCTCGGTGCAGGCCTCGATGCCCCACCTGCCGCCGATCGATAATTTCCATTCTCGGTCGACATCGATGGTGCCCATCGCTCCCCTTGCGCGTGAATGTGCATTGCCGGAATAAGCGCCCGGAATAAGCGCGGAGCCTAGTCCTGACGCCGCGTCGCCTGTCGCTTGGTGAATTGGCCCCGGTCTGCTCTAGCCTCGGCACAACATCTCACCGAGGAGAATCCCCCATGGCAGAAGCTGTCATCGTCGCTACCGCGCGCACCCCGATCGGTCGGGCCAACAAGGGCTCGCTCGTCGATGTCCGGACCGACGACATGTCGGCCTTCATCTTCTCGGACGTGATCGCCAAAGTGCCCCAGCTCGACCCCGACGAGATCGAGGACGTGATCTGGGGCATCGGTCAGCCGGCGGGCGAGGGCGGCTACAACATCGCCCGCGTCATCTCCGCTCTGGTGGGTCTCGAAGTCCCCGGGGTCTCGGTCAACCGCTACTGCTCCTCGTCGCTGCAGACCATCCGCATGGCCGCCCATGCCATCAAGGCCGGTGAGGGTGACTGCTTCGTGGCCGGCGGCGTCGAGACGGTGAGTCGCTACATGTACGGCGCCGCTGACACCGGCACCCACAACGAGTCGTTCGCCGCCGCCGAGGCCCGCACCGAGGCGCGTCAGGCCGAAGGTTCCGACACCTGGACGCCCATCGACGGGGTGCCCGACATCTACATAGCCATGGGCCGGACCGCGGAGAACGTCGCCCAGCTCAAGGGCATTTCGCGTCAGGCTCAGGACGAGTTCGGCGTGCTCTCCCAGAACCGGGCCGAGGCGGCCGAGAACCGCGGCTTCTTCGAGCGCGAGATCACTCCCTATCCTCTCGCCGACGGCACCATCGTGAGCAAGGACGACGGCATCCGGCCCGGCACCACCATCGAAAAGGTGGCGCAGCTCAAACCGGTGTTTCGTGCCGACGGCACCGTGACCGCCGGCAACGCCTGCCCCCTCAATGACGGCGCGGCCGCGGTCGTGGTCATGTCCGACACCAGAGCCGCCCAACTGGGCATCACCCCGCTGGCCCGAATCATCGCCGGCGCCGTGTCGGCGGTCAACCCCGAGATCATGGGTCTCGGCCCGGTCGGCGCGTGCCGCCAGGCCATGGACCGGGCCGGCATGTCCATCGACGACATCGACATCGTCGAGATCAACGAGGCATTCGCGGCTCAAGTGATCCCGAGCGCCGATGAGCTCGGCATCGACATCGACAAGCTCAACCCCAACGGTGGTGCGATCGCCCTCGGTCACCCCTTCGGCATGACCGGTAGCCGCATCATGACCACCCTGATCAACGGCCTCCAGGACGCCGACAAGACCATCGGCATGGAGTCGATGTGCATCGGCGGTGGCCAGGGCATGTCGATGATCATCGAGCGCCTGAGCTGACCGAGGGGCGATGGATTCCAGCAGTATCGAGGTCGAGCCGGGACGCCTCTGTCTGGGGCCGGTGATCGATCCGGCATCCGGCGATCCGGTCGGTGACGACAGGATCCTCTACGAGGCGGCCGATCTCACCACCCACGGTGTGATCGTCGGGATGACCGGATCCGGCAAGACCGGCCTCGGTGTCTGCCTGCTCGAAGAGGCTCTCCTCCAGGGGATCCCGGCTCTCGTGATCGACCCCAAGGGCGACATGGGAAACCTGCTCCTCACGTTCCCCGACCTGGCACCCGACGACTTCCGGCCGTGGATCGACGAAGGCCAGGCGGAACGCGACGGAGTCTCCCCCGATGATCTCGCGGCAGCGACCGCCGCCATGTGGGAATCGGGGCTCGCCGAGTCGGGGATCGGCAGGGATCGCCTGGCCGGCCTGGTCAACGGTGCCGACTTCACCATCTACACGCCGGGTTCGCGATCCGGGGTGCCACTCAACGTGATCGGCGACATGGCCCCACCGGCCGGTTCCGTCGATCCCGAAGTCCTCCGGGATGAGGTTACCGGCCTCGTTCAGGGCCTGCTTGGTCTCGTCGGGGTCAAGTCCGATCCGTTGTCGGGCCGCGAGCACGTGCTGCTCGCCAACCTGGTGAGCAACGCCTGGGCCAACGGCACCACCATGGATCTGGCGCGGCTGATCACCCAGGTCCAGGAACCCCCGATGCGCAAGCTCGGCGTGATCCAGCTCGACACGTTCTTCCCGCCATCGGACCGCACGGCACTCGCCATGAAGCTCAACGGGCTTCTCGCCTCCCCCGCGTTCGCCGCGTGGGGCGAGGGCGAGTCGCTCGACATCGAGTCGATGCTCCACGGCGCCGACGGCAGGCCGAGGGCGGCAATCGTGTCGATCGCCCACCTGAGCGACGACGAGCGCCAGTTCGTGGTCACGCTCGTGCTGTCGAAGCTGGTCACGTGGATGAGGTCGCAGAGCGGCAGCACCGATCTTCGTGCGCTGGTCTACATGGACGAGGTGTTCGGCTTCGTTCCTCCCACCGCCGAGCCACCGGCCAAGCGTCCGATCCTCACCATCCTCAAGCAGGCCCGTGCCTTCGGTGTGGGCATGGTGCTCTCCACCCAGAATCCGGTCGATCTCGACTACAAGGCCATCGGCAACGCCGGCACGTGGATGGTCGGGCGCCTGCAGACCGAACGGGACAAAGCCCGGTTGCTCGAGGGTATGCAATCGGCCGGCGGCGAGGTCGACATCGAATCGATCAGCGATGTCATCGGAGCTCTCGGCAAACGCAGGTTCCTGCTCCACACGGCCAAGGGCGCAGCGCCGACCACGTTCGGCACCCGGTGGGCCATGTCGTATCTGCCGGGACCGCTCACCCGCGATCAGATCTCGGTGCTCATGGAACCGCGGCGGAAGGCGACGGCTCGCCCCGCCGCACGACCCTCGGTCACCGCGGCGACGGTCCCGGCCGAGATGGATACCTCCCCCGTGCTCGCCGACGACGAGGCCACGGTCGCCCCCGAAACAGCCGACGGGGTGCCGGTGGTGTTCGCCGACCCCGCCGCCGAATGGGCGGCGTCACTCGGAGCCGTGCCGGGAGGACGACGACTCGTGGCGGCGCTCGCGTGCCGCGTCCGTCTGCTCTTCGACGAGACCACCGACGACCTCCGTCACGAGAGTGAATGGGAGGCGGTCGTGTCGCCGCTCACCACCACCGTCAGTGGCGGCAATTTCGTCCAGGTCGACTACGACGATCGCGATCTGAGGACCAACCCGCCCGAGGAAGCCGTCTACGTGGTGCCGACGGCGAAGATTCACACCAAGACCTTTTTTACCCGGGCGCGGAGTTCGCTCAAGGACCGCCTCTACCGCGAGGAGACACTCCGATTGTTCCGAAACGCCGGACTGGGGTTGTTCTCCCGCGTCGGCGAGACGCTCGAGGAATTCGAGCGGCGGTGCCGCAAGGCGGCCGACGACCGAACAGACGACGAGGCCGACCAACTCCGCCGGGCGATGGAGAAGAAGCAGGACCGTGTGCGGGCGGCCATCAGCAAGGCCGAGGACCGGATCCGTGAACTCGAGGCTGATGCGGGGGCCTGCGCCGGGCCTCGGGCAAGCGTCGCATGAGTTCGAATGCCGGCCGGCGGGTCGAGTCGGCCAAGAACCGACTCGACGAGAACATCGACAAGCTCGAGGATCTGGCGGCCGCACTCGAAGACTCGTTGGCGGAGAGCCGCGACGAGTGGGACGACATCGCGGCCACCATCGAGGACCGGGTCGTGGCCCTTGAGAAGGCCGATATCACCATCGAGGATCTGTACGTCGTGTGGATTCCGACCGAGTGAACGAGCCCGGCCGCTTCGGTCGCCTCTTCACCGATGGTGAGATTTCGGCTCGATCAGCACGATCTGTGGCATACGCAACACAAATGAAACCGTTCCGTCACTTATCGGGCCACGCGGTGTGACAAACTCCTTCAAATCGGTCAGCGGTGGCCGATTGAAAACGGGTTCTGATATTGGGGTGGTCGGGACGGTCCCGGCCCGATTGGCGCATCTCCGAAGCGCAGAGCGGCAATGACTGCATCCGAAACGACAACCGAGCAGACGACACCGGATGTCGTCCTCTACCCCGACACCAACATGTTGCCGGGGCCGATCCGGCGCGTCGGCATCTTCAGCACCACCAAGGCCGCTCTGGTCATGGCCGATCTCCTGATGATCGTGTCGTCCCTGGTGGTCGCCTCGTGGCTCAACGGCCGCCTCAATCCGGGCGACCCGACCACAACATCGCGATACATCGGGCTGGTGCTGGTGAGCCTTCCCCTGTGGCCGGCCACCCTCACCCGGCAGCTTCTCTACCGGGCCAGATACCTGAGCCGCCGGACCGACGAGATGTCCCGTGTGGCCCGCGCCGTCGGCATCGGGATGCTCCTCACCGGCGGCCTGAGTATCCTCCTCAAGGTCGATATCGGCCGCCATTGGCTCCTGCTCGCCGGTTCGCTGACCTTGGTGTCGCTCAGTATCGAGCGACTGATCGCTCGGGCCCTCTTCGATCGGGCCCGGCGCCACGGATCCCTGCTCAGGCCGGTTCTGATCGCGGGTCGCAATGCCGAGGGCAAACTGGTGCGAGACATGCTGGTAGCCGACCCGAGCCTCGGCTACCGGTTCGAGGGTTTCGTCGAGGACATCGTCGAGACGGTGCCCGGCGAATCGACTCTCGCCATGCTGGGCGACCCGTCAAAGGTGATCCGGGCCATCGAGACGGTGGGGTCGTCCAGCATCATCATCGCCGCCAC
>QIIW01000094.1 GCA_003231645.1 Acidimicrobiia bacterium
CCGGTCGGCAACACGACCAGCACCTTCGACGACGTCCCCCCCGGCGAGTACTACGCGACCGCGGTGCAGTGGATGGTCGAATGGGGCATCACCAAGGGCACCACCGACCAGACGTTCTCCCCCGACGCCCCGCTCACCCGCGGCGACATCGCCACGTTCCTCTACCGGCTCGCCGGCGAGCCGGGGGCATTCGCCGACGGCGCGTTCATGCCGATCGCCATGCGAGTCCCGTGACACTTTCGCGGCGACGGCTCCTCCAGGCGACGGCCCTCGGGCCGCTGGCCGTGTGGCTTCCGAGGATTCCCGGCGCCGCCGGCGCCGAACCGAACCCGACTCAGCCGGGAACAGCCGTACCACCGACCGGCACGGTCGTCGATGCCGGCGCTCGCGGTGGGATCCTCGGAATCGGGTTGAACTGGGACGGCCCCGGCCCCGGAGGTGTGGTCGCCACCGTGAGCCCCAAGGTCGACGGAATGTGGCGGACCGCGATCGAGGTCGAGTCGGACTACGGCCACGGTCCACCCGACCCCACCGGCCGAATTCACGGTCCGGCCGTTCTGGTGCCCGGAGCCACGGAGTTCCGCATCACGCCGCGGCGGGGCGTCGACAACCTCCGACACGTCGAGATTCCCGACACTCCGGGGCCACTGAGACCGGCATCGGCGGACGGCGGGGGCCTGACCACGGTCGAACCGATCTCGGGTCTGGCCATCATCGAACGCAGCAACTGGACCGACCGGGGCCGCCGCGCCACGGTCGACTGCTGGCTCGGCTCCTCGGTCGACGGGCTCGGCTGTCGGGCCGACGTCGGGATCCGACACGCGGTCGTGCACCACACCGTCAACATCAACACCTACGGCCCCGAGGACGTGGCCAGAATGTTGAGGGGAATCCAGAGCTACCACATGGACACCCGTGGCTGGGACGACATCGGCTACAACTTCGTCATCGACCGATTCGGGCGTATCTGGCACGCCCGGGCCGGAACGATCGAGGGTTCGGTCAGTGGTGCCCACACCGCCGGGCTCAATACGGAGAGTGTCGGGGTCGCGGTGCTCGGCACGTTTGCCCACCACGATCCGAACCAGCAGATTCTGGACGCCATTTCAACCTTGCTCGGCTGGAAACTCGGCCGGTACGGCGTCGACCCGCTCGGCGCCACCCTGGTTCGCTCGGCCGGCGGCGACTACGCCGAACCGGGCGAGATGATAGTGGTCAACAACATCTCCGGTCATCGGGAAAACCAGCGAACCTCATGCCCGGGATCGCGGTTGTTCTCCCGGGTCCCCGACGTGCGGAGCGCCGCCGCCGAACTGGTGCCGGTGTACGGGCATCTGGTCCCCGCCTACGGCCCCGATGCCGTCGGCATCGCCGGATGGACCATCGACCGTTTCACGCCGACCAGGCCGGTGACACTCGAGGTCGTCATCGACCAGGTGCCGTCGGCCACCATCGTCGCCGACGCGCCCCGTCCCGGCCTGTCGGATCAATACCCGGATGCCGGTGACCTCCACGGATTCGATCACTCCGTGCCGATCGACCTCGACACACGTTCGATCGTGGCAACGGTGACCGCCGGGGACGGACGAACCGCCATGCTCCTCGACCTGCGATTGTTCGCCACGTTCATCGATGTCGAACCGACCCGATACTTCGCCGAAGGCGTCTACTGGCTCCGGGCCAACGAACTCACCCTCGGCACCCAACCCGGATTGTTCGAACCCGTGGACGAGGTCACACGCATCCAGATGGCGGCATTCCTGTGGCGACTGTTCGACCGCCCCCAACCCGCGGCCCCACCTCCGTTCATCGACGTGCCCGCCGACCACGAACTGGCCCCCGCCGTCGCCTGGCTCTTCGAGACGGGAATCACCAACGGCACCTCAGCCGACACCTACTCCCCCGACGCTCCCGTCACCCGAGGGCAGATGGCGGCCTTCATCTGGCGTATGTGCGGCAAGGCGACCCCCACACGGCCGTCGCCGTTCAAGGACGTTGCGTCGAGTGTCTTCTCGACCGCGGCCGCTTGGCTCTTCGAGACGGGAATCACCAACGGCACCTCAGCCGACACCTACTCCCCCGACGCTCCTGTCACCCGAGGGCAGATGGCCACATTCCTGCACCGGCTCGCGGTCAGTCCGCAGGCATGGACGACGGTCGAACCGCCGCCGGTGGTCGCCGCCACTCTCGCTTCGGCCTGAACCCAGCGGTTGCCACGAAATGATTCAGGCGGAGAACACGACCACGTCCTGACCACAGAGTTGGTGCGGCTCGGGCCGCCGGCCCGACCAACTTCCGAAGTGGATGTCCCGGATGACCAGTCCACTCGCCCGAGCCATTCGATCGATCGTCTCGGCGGTGAATGCCACGGCCGCACGCGGCCGCTGAGCATCGTGAACCCAACACCCGTCACCCGACGCCGTGGCCATGGCGATGGCCGCGCCGGGATCCGGCCGGCCCGAGATGTCGTCGTCGGTGATGAAGAACGACATCGTCGCCGTTGCGCCCGGCACCAGTATCCGCTGGAATTCCGAGAGGTAGTGGGTGATCTCGTCCTCGAACATGTGGGTGAACACCGACTGTCCGAACACCCGGTCGATGCCGTGGTCAGGGGCCGGAAGATCGGTGTCGAGATTGGAGACGACACCCCCCGGATTGTGAAGATCGTCATGAACGTCGAGGTAGGCGAATGTGAAATGGGGGTGGCACGCCGAGATGTTGTCGGTGCACCACTTGATCGACGGTCTGATGATGTCGATGCCGATGTAGGTTCCGGGGGGGCGGACCAGCCCCGTCAGCGGGATCGCGTCACGTCCGATACCGCATCCGATCTCCAACACGGCATGTTCCGATTCGATCGGCGTGAAGGCCGCGAGCTGGCGCATGTGAAGGGTCGCGATCTCCTCGAAGGTCTCGGGTCCGCCACCCGTGAGCACCAGCAGGTCGAGGGGTATCGAGTAACCACCGAACGCGAAGACCTCGGCCTTGCCCAGTGGACCGGACTCGGCCGAACTCGCCTCGCCCGCCCGGAAACCTCTGATGGCTCTTCCCAGCAGCCCCACCCGGCAACCATATCGTCGAGCAGCGCACGTATCGCCTGGTGACTCGCCGCCAAGCCCCGATTCCCGGCCGAACTCGCCTCGCCCGCCCGGAAACCGAGCGCGACTCAGACGAGGCGGGCCACCAGCTCCGCCAGCGGAGCGCGGAAGTCACGCGTGGCGGGGAGCCCGGCCAGACGCATGGCCATGTTGTCGAGAACCGAGTTGGCCGGGCGCGGTGCCGGCCGCGGCGGTTGGAGATCGGCGGTGGAGCACGGGTGAACCCGCCCGGGATCGGCGCCGGCCGCCACCGCTACCTCGCGGGCGAACTCGAACCAGCTCACCGCGCCCTGATTCGTGACGTGGAAGACACCAGGGCGCCGTTCGATGGCCAACCGACGCAGCACCGGCGCCAGGTCCGACACGAACGTCGGGTGCCCTCTTTGATCGTCGACAAACGACAGATCGTCGTGTTCGCCGAGCATCCGCAGGATCGTCTTGACCATGTTGGGGCCGTGCTCACCGCAGAGCCAGGCCGTGCGGACGATCGTCACTCCGGCGCCTGCCTCACGCTCACCCGCGAGCTTGGAACGGCCGTAGACCGATCGCGGACACGGTTCGTCCCACTCGTCGTAGGGCGTGGCCTTGGTGCCGTCGAAGACATAGTCGGTCGAGATGGTCGTCAGATGCGCACCGACGCCACGACACCCTTCGGCCAGGTTGCGCACCGCCATGGCGTTGATGGCGAAAGCCAGGTCGACCTGGCTCTCGCATTCGTCGACCGCGGTCATCGCCGCGCAGTTGATCACCAGGTCGGGACCGACCTCATGGCAGGCACCGAGCACCATCGCCCGATCCGTGATGTCGAGCTCGGCGAGATCGACAGCCACCACATCATGGGGGTCGAGCAACGCAACGAGTTCGGTACCAAGCTGCCCCCGGGCTCCGGTCACGAGGATCCTCACGAAGCCGCCTTCAGGGGCTCCCACCAGGCGCGGTTGTCGCGGTACCAGGCCACGGTTCTCTCCAGGCCTTCGGCAAAGCCCTGCTCAGGTCTCCAGCCGAGGGCTCGGAGCTTGCTGCAGTCGATCGAATAGCGGCGATCGTGACCGAGACGGTCCTCGACATAGTCGATCGCCGACTCGTCGCGCCCGCAGAGTTCGATCAACCGGTCGGTCAGTTCGCGGTTGGTGATCTCGTTGCCGCCGCCAATGTTGTAGATCGCACCGACCTCACCGTGTCGCAGTACCATGTCGATTCCCGAACAATGATCGGCGACATGGAGCCAGTCGCGGACGTTGAGCCCGTCACCGTAGAGCGGCACGTTGAGCCCGTCGAGCAGGTTGCTGGTGAACAACGGAATCACCTTCTCGGGAAACTGGTAGGGCCCGTAGTTGTTGGACGCCCTGGTGACCAGCACCGGCATCTCGTAGGTGGTGTGATAGCTCAGCGCGATCAGGTCGGAGCCGGCCTTCGACGCCGAATACGGCGAACGAGGCGCCAGCGGGTCCGATTCGATCGACGACCCCTGTTCGACCGAGCCGTAGACCTCGTCGGTGGAGATGTGCAGGAACCGCTCGACCCCGAATTGGTTGGCCACGTCGCACATCACATTGGTGCCGTCACAGTTGGTGCGCACGAACGCGTCGGGCCCCAGGATCGACCGGTCGACGTGGGATTCTGCCGCGAAGTGCACCACCATGTCGCAGCCGGTCATGGCGGCCACGACCGCGTCACGGTCGGTGATGTCGCCATGGACGAACGAAGCCCGCGGTCCGAGCACATCGTCGATGCTGGCCAGGTTGCCGGCGTAGGTGAGCGCATCGAACACCACGACCGAATCGTCGGAGTTGTCGAGCACGTGACGCAGGTAGTTGCTGCCGATGAAGCCGGCGGCTCCGGTGATGAACAGTCGCACTGGTCCTCCTACGTGGTTCGCAACGAGGCGTGTGGACGACGATCGAGCGGCAGATCGCGACGCAGGGGATTGGCAGCATCGCGCGCGGAGAGTATCGGCGACCCGACCCCCCAGTCGGCGCCGATCTCCGGATCGTTCCAGGCCACACCCAACTCATCGGCCGGGTTGTAGTAGCCGTCGACAAGGTAGGTGATCGTGCAATCGGTGAGCGCCGCGAAGCCGTGGGCGACTCCGGGCGGAATGAAGACCCCGGTGTGGTTGTGGCTGCCGTCGGGCTGTCGACCGAGGTCGACGGTCCAGGTGTTGGTGTCGGTGCGCGAACCGGCACGCAGATCGTGCAGCACCACCCGCAGCGAACCGAAGGGCACATACCAGTAGTCACTCTGATGCAGGTGATAGTGCAGGCCCACGATCGACGACGACGAGCGGTCGGCACGATTGCCCTGGACCATCTCCCGCTGGCCGGGAAACCACGACCGGCGGTAGGTCTCGACGAATATTCCGCGGCCGTCCGAGTGGATGTCGGGGTCGACGACGTAGGCGCCGTCGATCTCTTCGAGCGGGGTCACTGAGGCCATGGAATTGCTCCGATACTGGGGCGCGGGGTCACTCGATCTCAATGTTGCAGTGGTCGCCGATCATGACACGGGTGGCCCGGGGCCGAGAGTTGCCTCGCATGATCTCGGTGTCCCGGCCGACGAGCGAATCGGTGAGTCGTGGGATTCCGTTGATCGTCGCACGACGAAGGACCACCGAGTTGTCGATCTCGCTGTCGGTCACGACGCAGTCGACCGCGATCGAGCTGTAGGGGCCTATGTGGCTGTCGGTGATCACGGAACCGGCGCCGATCACCGCCGGACCCCTAACCGTGGAGTTGACCAGTTTGGCGCCGGGCTCCACCACCACCCGACCTTCGACATGCGAGCGATCGTCGACTTCGCCCTCGACGGACCGGTGCAGCTTGTCGAGCACCAGCCGGTTGCATTCGAGAAGGGGATCCTTCTTGCCGGTGTCGATCCACCAGCCCTCCAGAACCTCATGGCACACCCGTCGCCCGTCGTCGATCAGCCACTGGATCGCGTCGGTTATCTCGAGTTCGCCGCGCGGTGAAGGGTCGATCGCCGCCACGGCATCGTGTATCGAGGCGTCGAACAGATAGATGCCGACCAACGCCAGATCGGACGGTGGATCCTCCGGCTTTTCGATCAGTTGCACGACCTCGTCATCGTCACCGATCTCGGCCACCCCGAAGGCACGCGGATCGTCGACCTTGGCCAGCAGGATCTGCGCGGACGGTATAGCCAGTCGAGGACCATCGAGGGTGGGAGAAAGGGTGTGGGTGCGGCTGCGCTCGAAGCGCTCGACGAACCCGCGCAACCCCTGCTCGAGCATATTGTCGCCGAGATACATGACGAAGTCGTCATCACCCAGGAAATCACGGGCTATGAGGACGCAATGGGCCAGACCAAGCGGCTGATCCTGCAGAATCCAGGTGACTTCGACGCCGAACCGTGAGCCGTCACCGACCGCCTCGCGGATCTCGTCGCCGGTTCCGGGGGCAATGATGATGCCGATGTCGTGGATGTCGGCCGCCGCCATGTCCTCGATGCCATAGAAGAGAATTGGCTTGTTGGCGATCGGTACGAGCTGTTTCGCTCTGGTGTGGGTGATGGGGCGCAGGCGCGTGCCGGCGCCTCCACTGAGGATCAGGCCTTTCATATGCTCGGAAAACTAGCGCCGGTCGCCATCGCCTTCACTCATCGGCACTGCGCCGGCCACCGTGAGGCGACCGGAGCGACGGTGGGCCGAGTATTCGGCGTTGAGAAGGCCGGCCGTCACGACCGCCCCGGCGGACACCGAGGCGACCAGCGCGATCTCGACCCGAAGAAAGGCGTCGGTCGAACCGAGCAGCGCCAACGGGAAGACTGCCACACCGACGAAGAAGCCGACCACGGCCAGCCGTGTGTGGTCGAGGGCGACCAGGCCCAATGACAACGAGAGCATGATCATCAACCCGGCGCCGCTCGCGGCGAGCAACGCCATGTCGCGCGAGCCCAACTGATCACCGAAGAGGCTCGATACCAGCCACGGACCCAGCCACGCCATGAACCCGACCGAGACTGCGGCCAATGCCGTGACCGCACCGACGAGCCGGAGTTGAAGATGGCGAAACGCCCTGAGGTCGCCGCGGCCGGCGAGTGACGCCAGATTGGGCAGCAGCGCCGCCTTGACGGCCTGGAAGAAGAAGAGAGGTATGCGGCTGATGATCAGCCCGTCGAGGAACACGCCCGGCGCCTCGGCTCCCAGGTCCTTTCCGACAACCTCGAGAGCAACAGGTCCGACGTTGAGCAGGAACGCCTCCGAGAGCGACGTCGCCAGGAGCAGGCCGAGCGCAGGACGCAACTCGCTTATCGGGGCCGGCGGTCCGGGATTGACGAATGGCCGCCGGATTCCCACGCCGACCAAGGCGGCCACCACGAATGCCGCGCCGATCGCCGCCGCGTAGGCACCGACGGTGGCTATCCCGATCGCCGCGAATATCAGGGCGAGTACCAGCCTCGAGGTCCCCTCGGTCGCGAAGTAGGCGCCGTACCTCCGGAAGCGATGGCGACCCGAGAGCACTCCTCTCACCAACTCGGCGGCACCGAAAGCAGCGAGGGCCGCGATCAACGCGATCAGAAGGCCCGGATGGTTGTCGAGCAGACCGTTGAGGCCGAGCGGCCACGCGACGAGTATCCCGGCCGACACGATCGCGAATCCGACGGCACCGATCTTGGCTGCTTGGTGAAGCACCGGTGCGCTGCCCAGGCCACGGCTCGCACGATTGGCGGTGGCCCTCGCCACCTCCTGTTCCAAGGGTTGAAACAGACCCGGGCCGAGGATGTAGACGAGACCCCAGAGCACGGCGAGACCGCCGTAGGTCTCGTCTCCGAGCGCGCGACGGGCAACGACCAGAAAGCCGTAGGTGGTGATTCCGTTTACGACCAGGCCCAGACCGATCTGCGTGGTTCCGTCGGGTAACGGACTGCGCTCGCGGACCCTTGCCAAAAGACTTCTGATTGCCTGATCTCCCGAGCGATGCAGCCGTGCCGGTGGGTACGGCGCCGGCCCCCGATGCTACCGGCGCATCGCGTGGAAGACGGGCTCGGGTCGTTCAGGTCGGAACGAAGCTCGGCATGCAGAGACCGTCGAGTTCGACCACATCGATCCGGTCACGATTCTCCCAGGTGACGTCGTTGTCGGGGTCGACCCTCAACTTGAACTCCCGAAAACTCATCTCGAGGGCATCGAAGGCCACGAGACGTCCACGTAACGACTCGCCGATTCCGAGAATGAGCTTGATCGCCTCGAGAGCCTGGATACTGCCAACGATGCCCGGGAGCACTCCAAGCACGCCCGCCTCGGCACAACTCGGGGCGAATTCGGGCGGCGGCGCTTCCGGGAGCATGTCGCGGTAGGTCGGCCCTTGGCGGGGATCAAACACGGTGATCTGGCCCTCGAAACGGAAGATGGAGCCGTGGACGACGGGAATGCCAAGCTTCACCGACGCGTCGTTGAGCAGATAGCGGCTCGGAAAGTTGTCGGCACCATCGACCACCACGTCGTAGCCCGGCAGGATGTCGAGGATGTTGTCGGCCCCGAGGCGCAGGTCGTAGGTGACCACGTCGACGTCAGGATTGAGAGCAGTGAGGGTTTTCTTGGCCGAGTCGACCTTTCGCTCCCCCACCCGGTCGAGGTTGTGCAGGATCTGGCGTTGCAGGTTGGATTCGTCGACCACGTCCATGTCGATGATGCCGAGCGTGCCCACCCCGGCGGCGGCGAGGTAGAGCGCGGCCGGTGAGCCGAGGCCACCTGCGCCCAGTAACAGGACCTTGGCGTCGAGCAGCCTGAGCTGGCCTTCTTCACCGATTTCGGGCACGAGCAGGTGACGCTGGTAACGATTTCGCTGATCGGGCGAAAGCGTACGAGGGCGCGACCAGTCGCGGCCCTCGTCCTTCCACTGGTTGAATCCGCCGTCCATCGACACCGCCTCGTCGTAGCCCAGTTGTTCGAGGGTCCGGACGGCGAACGCCGACCTGACCCCGCCGGCACACATGACCACGATCGGAGTTGACCGATCGGGTATCCGGCTCTCGACGTTGGACTCCAGTTGACCTCGGGGAATATGGATCGAACCGGGAATCGCCCCCTGATCGAATTCGTCGGGCTCGCGCACGTCGAGCACGGTCCATCCTTCGGCGATGAGCTCCTCACCACCGGCGGGGTCGACCTCTCGGATACTCGCCTTCGCCTGCCGCAGAAGTTCTCGGAAACTTGCCATGGTCGAAATACTACCTAACTGGTCGGGATTTACTTCGGGGGCAACCGAAATCAGATCGTCGCCATTCCCACCGCAATCGGAAGAGCCTCACTGATCGGATCCCGGATCACCACGTCGGCCAGCGGGTCATACGGCGTCGGCTCCTGATTGATGATCACGAGGGCCGCCCCGGACGCTTTGGCGATCGTCACGGTCTCGTTGATCGGGAACACCGTCAGCGAGGTGCCGACGGCAAGGAAGAGATCGGCCTGGGAGGCGGCCCGCTCGGCCCTCGCCAGGTCGTGCTGGTCGAGTGACTGTCCGAACGACACCGTGGCCGACTTGAGAATTCCCCCGCACTCGGTGCAGTGGGGATCGGAGTCGCCCGCCCTCACCCGCTCGAGCGCCACCTCCATCGCGTCACGCCGGCCGCATTGCAGGCAGACCACCTGGCGTGTGGTGCCGTGGATCTCGACGATTCTCCCGGGGTCGGTTCCGGCGGCTTGGTGGAGCTCGTCGACGTTCTGGGTGATGAGCGTGTGCAGTTTGCCGAGACGCTCCAAATGTACGAGCGCACGATGGCCGTCGTTGGGTTCGACGTCGGCCCACAACTCGCCCGACGCCCGGCGCTTCCAGTTGACGCGACGCACCTCGGGATCGCTCATGTAGAACCTGATGTTCGATGCCTTCTCCGCCTCGGGATCGCGCGTCCAGAGGCCTCTCGGGCCCCGAAAGTCGGGGATACCGGAGTCGGTGGAGATTCCCGCACCGGTGAGCACGACCACCGATGATGCGTCCGCCACCAGAGACGCCACCCTCGAGATCTCACCACCGGACATGGACCGATGGTAGCGATGCCACACGGCGAGGGCCGAAGCATTCTGTTCGTGATCCGGGACAGTGCGGGCCCGATGCGGTATTCTTCTCGGCCGAAGGAGAGATGTCCACCGGGGAGGGGCCTGATGCGACAACATCACCGAGTGCTACTGGCGGTGCTCGCACTCGGCATGGTCGCGGCACTACCGGTTTCGGCGGGGTTGGCGGCCGCCCAGGGTGACACCGTGTCCACCAATCCCGACCTCGACGCACTGCGCGCCATCGTCCCCCAGGGCTTTCCCGGCGAATACGACCTGACGACCGCCGATGCCGAATTCGGCGCGATCGTCTCGTTCTTCAACCAGAACACGATCGTCGAGGACTTCGGCACCGGCAGCGTGCTCACCGGAGTCTGCGGCGGCTGGGCCTACTCGTACGATTCCAACGGAAACCTGCTCGACGCTGCCTTCGACGCCGGCGACAACGGGCCGCCGGTCGATATCGGGGGCAGCGGCATCGGCACCCAGGCTTTCACCTCATCCAATCCGTTCAAGGTCGACACCGACGGCATCGTCATGTACTTCGGTTTCATGCCCCTCGACGGCGCCGGCCCGCTCAATCACCGGTGGGAGATCAAGACCCAGGGAATCAGCCTCGACAAGGGCGGTGACCCCAACACGAACCGCAATAATCGCAACGTCGGGATCGTCGATCTGGCCAACGACCTGCCCAGCGCGTTGAAGGCCAACTTCAAGGCCAAGATCTCAGGCCGACTCGATGAACAGAGCGGGCTCGGCCCATGCATCGGACAGGGTCACGTGCAATTCAACGGTCCGTTCCTCAACGTCGTGTCCGCAGCCGGCCTGGCGCTGGCCGGTGTCGGCATCCTCGGACTGCTGTTCAACTCCCGTCCCGCCTACACCTGGCGGGGTTAGGACACACCATGCCCGAAACGGACCTCAAACGTCATCCGATCCGAGGCGGCATCTGGGGTATCCCCACCGGCCTCGGCCTCGGCCTCCTGGCCATCAACTCCCAAGTGTTCTCGCTGTCGATCACCACTCTCGCGGTCTTCACCGTGGCAGGTATCGCCATCGGCACTCTGTGGGCATCGTTCGGCCCGGCCAAGAAGCCCAAGGGGGCACCGCCGGGCGACACCCCTGAACCTGAACCGCAACCGATTACGGTGGCCCCGCCGCCGGCGGACACCGGGGATCAACCTCCGCCGGTCTGATCTCGGCCGAGCAACCGACCTGCTTCGGAACTCGACAACAAGTGCCCTCGGCATTGACAAGAGTACATGAAATATACTGAAATGTGGTGACTTCCTCGGTCCGATACTTCATCGCAGACGGAGCACCTCATGTCAGTCACCCATCCAACCACCGCCCCCCGCCCGATGGTCG
>QIIW01000099.1 GCA_003231645.1 Acidimicrobiia bacterium
TTGGGTCATGGGGGGCGCGATGGCGCCTTTTCGTTCGGTGATCAGGCCGTAGGCCTCCGGCCGGCGATAGCGCGCGAAGTCGAACAGCGTTTCCTTGTAGCGGGCGCACAGATCGAGGTTGCAACGGGCGGTGACCAGGATGTCGCCGCTGGTGATCGTCTGGGCGACGATCTGGCCCGACGGGGCGATGATCGCCGTCTGCGACAGCGACTCGACGCCCTCCTCGATACCGCCCTTGGCCACGCCCACGACCCAGGACCCGTTCTGGTAGGCACCGGCCTGCATCACGAGATGGTTGTGGAAACCCTGAAGTGAGTTCTGATCGGGGTCGGGGGCGTAGTGCAACGGCGTGTTGTAGCCGATGAGGATCAACTCGACACCCTGCAAGCCGAGCACCCGGTAGGTCTCGGGCCAGCGTCGGTCGTTGCAAAGCGCCATGCCGATTACACCGCCGAAGGCACGAAAGACCGGAAACCCCTCGTTCGATTCCTCGAAGTATCGACGCTCGAGATGCTGGAAGGGACGCCAGGGTTCGTCCTCGTTGTGACCTGGAATGTGGACTTTGCGATACTTCCCGGCCTTCCGGCCAACCTTGTCGACCAGCACATAGGTGTTGAACCGGTGACCATCGGGGGTCAACTCGGCGTATCCGAGACAGAATCCGATACCCAGCCGTTTCGCTTCGTCGAACAACGGCTGGGTCTGCGGCCCGGGCATCTCGGTCTCGTAGTAGTGATCGTGTCCACCCTCATCCTCGGTGAACCAGCGCGGGAAGAACGTGGTGAGAGCCAGTTCGGGGTACACGACGAGATCACATCCAGCGGCGGCGGCCTTGTGAAGCAGGTCGATGAGCCGGCCGACGACCTCGCGGCGCGTGTCGTCGCGTCCGATCGGACCCAACTGGGCGGCACCGACGACCACGACGTTGCTCATTGCCGGGTCACCCGCAACGGTCAGCCATGTTCGGCGTAGGCACTCGGGTAACGGGCGAGGAAGGCGATGACCAGGCGAAGTTCGCGCTGGTCGACGCACTCGCCGATCTTGTGGGTGTTGTGTTCGATCCCGGGCCCGATGCCGAACATCGCCGGGTGGTGGTGCCTGCCGGCCGCCACCCACGCCTTCGCCGCCGACACCTCGATGGACGTGTCGTCCACCGGCACCGGGAATCCCACGCCGTCGGTGGAGAAGATCCATCGATCGACGCGTGCCTCGGTCCGTAGGCCACCGCCCGGAGCTGAGGTCACATTCGGGCCGATCACATCGTTGTAGACCGAAGCGGCCACGGTGATCGACGGGTGTTCCTCGGGAGTGGCCCAGCCCAGATACACCTGCGGGTTGCCGAGTTCATAGCCCTTCCATGTGGCCTGGTCGTAGGTGGGCACCGCGATGTCGACGGTGAGACCCTCCTCACGGGCCACCCGCACGGCGTCGAGCGACTCGATGTCGGCCAGGGCCTGATCGGGTTCCTCGCCGACCGTCAGGCGACGATCGAAACGGAAGGTGAAACGGTCGGGTACGGCGCAGTCACTCGGTGTGGCCAGCGTCGACCACGACGCGGTGCGGCTGCCGGCGCCCAGGAACGGATCGTCGAGGAATCCATCGCCTTCGCGGTAGCGACGAGCGGCCTCGGCGAGAATCGCCCCCCCATGCTCGAGCGGGTTGAGGCCCTCCCACGGCATGGAGCCGTGGCACGACCGGCCGGTGACCGTGACCTCGATCTGCATGCGGCCGCGCTGCCCCCGGTATATGCCCAGCGCGCCCTTGTGGGCGTCGCCGGTGCCTTCGGTGAGAACCACCACGTCGGGGATCATCTCGGGGCCGGCTCCGGGCAGCACCTCACGCATGAGATACATCGGGCCACCACCGTCGTTGTCCTCCTCGCACGCCGAGGCGTAGGCCCGCACGATCACACCGCGCAGCGCCCCCTCGTCGGCCAGCTCGAGCGCGATCTTGGTGGCCAACACCTCTGCCACCACGCCACCGAGTTGGTCGGCGGAGCCGCGGCCGAAGATCAGCTGGTCCCACTCGTCGTCGGGCGGCAGGTGGCCGAGTTCACTGCGCAGATAGTCGCGGTCGATCGCCGAGGGGTCGACCAGGCCGTCGTAGGCATCGATGCCACCGAGCTTCTCGGCCCACGCACCCCTCAGGGCTCTGACCGTGTCGCTGTGGCCGTCGAAATACACGACCTTCTTCTCGGCTCGGGGAATGCCGTCGCCGGGATCCTCCACCGACCACACGAGATTGCCGTAGGCATCGAAGTCGACATCGGACGCCGAGCGCACCGCGCCGATCTCCACGATCTTGTCGCGCAGATACTCCAACCGCGGGCCCTCGTGGTTGCTCAGACCACACTCCGGATCTCCACCGTCGTCGACCGCCCGATCGACGTAGTCGGCGGGTATGCGGATGCATTCCCTCAGGATCTCCGCCGCCAGCGGCAGGTAACGGGCGCTGAGTTCGGCCGTGCGTGCATCAAGACTGCTCATTGTTGGTTCTCCTCGGCAATTTCGGTCAGTCGGGTCATGAGATTCGGAACCTTGGCCGCCGTCAGCAGGGCCATGACCACATACACCTTGTTGTTGGCCTCGCGGGCCACGTCGACCTTGTACTTGGACATCACACCCGGGCTGACCTCGGCGCCGATGTCGGCCGGGAGGCAGTGGAGGTAGAGCGCCTCACCGGCGGCGGTGAGCGCCATCCGGTCCTCGTCACAGATCCAGTCGGTGTGCTCGGCGTTGCGGGCCAAGGCGCGCTCCTCGACTCTGGCCAACTCGGCGGTGTCGCCGGCCGCGTTGGCGGTGACCCGCTCGAGCATCAGATCGTGGGCACCCCAGCTCTTGGGGTAGACGATGTCGGCGCCGCGGAACGCCTCGTCCATGTCGTCGACCACCCGGAACGACCCCCCGTTGGATGCGTTGGCCCGCGCCGCGCCCAACGAGTCGTCGATGAGCTGATATCCCGGCGGATGCGCCAGGGTTACGTGGGCACCGAATCGGGTCAGCAGGGTCACCAGACCCTGAGGGACCGACAGCGGCTTGGCGTAGGAAGGCGAATAGGCCCAGCTCACGGTGATCTTCCGGTCGGTCAGATCGCCGAACTTCTCTTCGAGCCACATCAGATCGGCCATGGTCTGGGTGGGGTGATCCACATCGCACTGAAGGTTGACGACCGGCACCGAGCGGGGATCGTCGGTGGCAGCGAGATAGTCGTCGATGCCCTGGGTGACATCGCGGATGAAGGCGTTTCCCTCGCCGAGGATCAGATCGTGGCGGATACCCATGGCGTGGGAGTTCATGCCCAGCATCGCTCCGGTTTCGACCGCGGTCTCGCCGTGGGACACCTGGGTGGACGAACCATCGACGATCACCGGGTGCATGCCCAGCCGTGATGACGCACCGGCCCACGCGCTCTTGGTGCGGGTGGACTGATCAAAGAACACCGCCCAGGCGAGTTCAGCCGGGCACAGCGCCGTTGACAGCCCGGCCTTGTCGAATCCGCCCAGGACCCGGGCCAGGGATCGGATGGTCGCCAGGTCGGAATCGGACCACTGTTGGGTGGTGAGAAGGCTGCGCTTGTAGACCGCGTCCAAGGCCGGCTGATCGAGGTCCTGGAGGAGGTCGAGGGGGTTCATGTGCTCTCCGATCAGCGATGGACGTGGGTGCCGGTGTGGGAGTCTAAGGCTGGCACGAGGTCGCCCGGCAGACAGATCACGGCCTCCCCGTCGACCACATCGAGATACTTGATGGCCGCCTCGATCTTGGGCGCCATGCTGCCGGCCGCGAACTGACCCGCAACCAACATTCGGCGTGCCTCATCCACCGTCAACTCGGGACGGGGAATCGGATTGTCGGAGTAGTAGTTCTCGAAGACCTGTTCGACGCCGGTCGTGATCACGAGCCGTTCGGCCCCGACACAGGCGGCCAACAACGCGCTGACACGGTCCTTGTCGATCACCGCCTCGACTCCATGGAGGATCCCCTCTTCATCGCGGCTCACCGGAATCCCTCCGCCGCCGCAGCAAATGACCACGACATCCATGTCGATCAGCTTCTCGATGGTGGGCAACTGCATGATCCGCAAGGGAGGTGGTGACGGCACCACACGCCGGTGACCCCGTCTGGGGTCCTGCATCAGGGTCCAGCCGTGGGTGGCTGCCAACGTCTCGGCCTCGTCCTTCTCGTAGAAGCGGCCGATGGGCTTGTCGGGGTTGGAAAAGGCAGGATCTCCCGAGTCGATCTCCACTTCGGTGACAATGGTGACCACCGGTCTTTCGAGGCCACGCCGACGCAGCACGGTCCGCAGGCCACGCTCGATCATGTAACCCATGGCGCCTTGGGTGTCGGCCACAAGTGAGTCGAGCGGGACATCGTGGATCGAATCGCGCGCCAGCTCCGAGCGCAACTGGAGAAACCCCACCTGTGGTCCGTTGCCGTGCGTCAGCACCAACCGCTCGCCTCGTTGGAGCAGGTCGGCGATCGGCTCCATGGCTTCGGCGGTCACCGCGAACTGGTTGGCCACGGTCGGTTCACGGTCGGGGTCGAGCAACGAGTTTCCCCCCATTGCGATAACCGTGGGGGTGGATCGCGTCATCTTCGTGCCTCCTGAAAGCGTATGGCGGCCGGCAGGCAGCCGACCGCATCGTGACACCAGCCGGCGATCTTCGCGTGTTTTACCGGGCAAGTGGCGAGGTTGCGCCGATTCTCAGATGGTCAGCCGGCGGAGCCAGATCGGCTCCTGCACACCCTTCACGACCGCAGGACCGATGGGCTTGAGATCAAACTTCTGATCCTGGTCGTCGAGCGCCATCACCACGTTCTCGGTGACGAGCAGTTCACCCGGCCCGGCCAGGTCGCAAACCCGGGCGGCGATGTTGATGGTCTGGCCGACGAGATCATCTCCCCGGGCGATCGCCTCGCCGAAGTGAAGTCCCATGCGAACCGCCAGCGGGAAGTCACGGCCGCCTCGGGCCGACTCGATCACGTCCATCAGCGCCACGGAGGACTCGAGCCCGCCGGCCGCCGAGCCGAACCAGATCATCAGGCCGTCGCCCAGTTCCTTCACGACCCGGCCCGCACCGTGATCGGACATGACGGTGTCGACCATCCCGGTCTGATGTTCCAGCACCTTGAGCGCCTCGACATCTCCGACGGCATCGGTGTAGTCGGTGAAGCCCACGAGGTCGGTGAACAGAATCGAACCGGTTCTGAGGTCGACGGAATCGGGCGCCACGGTCACCGCCGGGAGATGTCGACCCGGCCGCTGACCGACCTCACGTTGACCGTGCAGTCACAGCCACTCGGTTTCGAACCGTCGAGGGACGGGCCGGTGACCTCGCGGACATCAACCCCATGGGGCAGCGACACCGTGATGCGTCCGGACACGGTCTCGGCCTCGACATCGTGGGCCGACTCCAACTCGATCTCGATGCGGCCGCTCACACAATGCGCCCGAACCGCGCCATCGACCCCGTTGAGCATGATTCTCCCGGTCTTGGTCGCCACGTCGGCGTCGCCGCATCCGCCGACCTCCACACGTCCGCTGACGGTCCGGATACGACAATCGTGGACGACGCGACCGACCGTGACCTCGGCGTTCGTCGTACGGGCGTCGACCGACACGGCCTCCTCGACCGCGATGCGTCCTGATTCGGTCACCAGCGCCACAGAACCGGCTCGCCCCTCGACCTCCACGCGGGCCGAGGTGGTGCCAAGGACCAGATCCGCACCCTCGGGCACACGAACCACGATCCGGCTGCGAACCGAATCGATCGTCGTCCGGTTTCCCTCACGTGTCACCCTGGCCTCGCCGTCGACGGAGACGTCATCGCGCTTCTCGGCGATGACTCCCACGCGGTTGCCCGTTGAGGAGATCCGGACGGACACCGGTTCGACTTCGGCCGCGGCGTGGGTCACGACCTGCGACGGTAGGGCCGACGGCCGAGGTACGGCAAGTGATGTGTCATCTGTCCCGCCGACTTCATCATTCGGAAGGTCGCAGCAGTCCACAACCCGGAGCCGTCGACACATAGGATCGCGCCGTGCCCGCCGGTGACCTCGTTCTGATCGCACTCGCATCGCTGGCCGGTTCGTTCGTCAAGAGCGTCACCGGTATGGGCTACCCACTGCTGGCCGTGCCGTTTCTCTCGCTGTTCATGGGCGTCCACGACGCGGTGGTGATCGTCGCCCTCCCCAACACCATCACCAACCTGGCGATCAACGTCGATGCCCGCGATTCCCGCCACGAGACGAGAGACCTCGGGATGCTCGGTACGACCATGGTGATCGGGGCGGTACTCGGTGTGATGCTGCTCGTCTACCTACCGGAAGAGCCACTGATCCTCGCCCTCGTTGCCACGATCGTGATGTTCGTCGTCCACTACTTCCGCGCCCCCGACCGCACCATGAAGCCGTCGACGGCACGGGTGTGGGCCCCGCCGGTGGGCCTGGCGGCCGGAGTAATGCAGGGCGCGATCGGGATCTCCGGGCCCATCGTCGCGATGTGGCTCCACGGCTACCGACTCAGCAAGAACGCCTACGTCTACTCGGTGACATTGCTGTTCCTCCTGGCCGGCTCGGCCCAACTCGTGATGCTGGCCATCACCGGCGAGTTCACCGCCGACCGACTGACCGCCGTGGGGGTGGCCTTCGTGACCGCACTTTCGGTGGTACCGGTCGGTACCCGCATGCGCGGCCGATTGGCCGGTCACGTGTTCGAGCGACTCGTGGTGCTCCTGCTCATCGTGTCGGCCGTGTCACTGCTGATACCGATCGCCATCTGACGTCTCCGCCGAGAGGTTGTGGTACCCCGTACGGGATTTGAACCCGTGCTACCACTGAATCGCGTGCCCTGCCCACGCCGTCAGGCCGACACTGCCGCCGGGACCTGACGTACCTGACAAACCAAGCGTCGACAACCCGCTCACAACACAGGCGCATGCTTCAACGCACACCGAACAAGCTCGCCGGCCAAGAACTGCTCACCACCGGCCAATCCACCCCTCAGCCCGCCCCACCAGAATCAGATCGGTGGATCGGGTCACTGGGCGTCGACCATGTCAGACGGTTCGTCGCGTACTACTTGTGACTCGAACGACTGGATTTCCCAACCAGCAGTGATACCGCCGGCAGCGTGCACGGCCGTACGGATCTGTCCCAAGCCGCTCATGAGTGCCTCTTCAAGACTGCCGGCATCGACATCAATCTCAATCAGTACGGTTCCGGCGAGAAAGTCGACGCTGACGGCTGGGTCGGCGACATCGATGGCAACAAGCTCGCCCATCACCGCGTCGAGGTGTACATCCGGTGCGGCGCGCTCGGCCGGCGAGTCGCCAGCGATCACTCCCGCGAGGGTGACGTGCCACTTGGTCATCAATGTCTCCTCTCCACACTCATCGGCCGCCGGGGCCAGAATTCCAGCAGGATGTTCTTTCAAACCACTTCCTCGCATTCTTGAAGTAGTGGTGTCACTTGGTGTCAAGTGGATCCATCTCTGATGCTCACCACACGGGCATATCGCTTTGAAGTACCTCTTCGAGCCTGCGACGATCCACCCGGCAGCTTCCACATGCCGGAGAAGAGCCTCCCCTTCCTTGTCGGGGTGGCGGTGTCGCGTCATGTGGGTAACCATAGATCGGTGTCGCGGTTCGACGGGCGGTGGCGGTAGTGGTGGGGCTGGCCGCGACTCGGGTGGGTAGAACTTGCCGTCTGAGGCTTGCCACCAGCCTTCGCCTTGTGACGTGTCCGACATTGCTGCGCCTTCCGCTCGTGCGCGACCTTTCTAGCACCCACGGAGCGATGGACACCCAGCCGCTGACGATCTTGCCGAGCATGTGAGGATGGCCGCGGCGGCCCGGACGCGACAAGAGATCTGCTATCAATGCGTCGGCGGCTGAACAGCGCGAGACTTTGCGCAGACGTCGGCGACAAAAGGCGGAGACAGTGTCTGATCACCCCCCGGCCGGGTCGAGGTCCAAGCCCATTCCGAGTGATCGGCAGCAAACGTGATGCTCCCGCTCGCCTATGCCATGGATCGGGTGGCTCGCGCCAAAGATCAGATCGATCCGATCAGAGCATTGTCCGATGAGTATCTGGGAAAAACGGCGAACGCCCACCATGGGAAGGTCTACGCCAGCAACAACACATACAGGATCGAGTACTACCCCAACCCCCCCGACCCGCGCCTGGGAACTCTTGTCGGTGAAGCTGTCCACAATCTCCGCTCTGCACTCGACCACCTTGTCTGGGAGATGGTCCTGGAGAACGGAGGAAAGCCAAACCGTAGGACCGAGTTTCCGATCCTTAAGGTGAGACCCGGCCGCAATAGTGACGGAACGCCTCGGATGCCAAGTGCCAGCGGCGTCTCAGCGGCCGCTCTCGCCCTGATCGATGAGCATCAGCCATATCGCATTGGTGAAATGGCCGAGTTCGATGCTCTTGCGGTGCTGCGCGAATTGTCAAACTGGGATAAGCATCGACACATCACGGTTCAGGGTCAGTTCGTCGACTGGGTGTCTTTCGACCAACCCGTAACTCATGACTTCGAATGGGTCACCCGACAGAAACTTGACAGCCCAGACACTCACATAGATGTCTGGCTTCTGCCCATTGACCGAACCCTTGAGATTCGAGGCGAGGCCCGACTCCATGTAGTGCTCAAAGAAATATCTGGCACCAAGCTCTCCCTGATAGGAGAGCTTGAACTTGCGGTTTCGCGAGTCGAGGGAATCCTCAAGAAAGCACTCACGGTCTGCTTCTAACCACCGCCGATCCGGCCGAGGACGCCGGTGTCGGGTGCACGTTGCATGTGTGGGAGACTTGGCGGCCAGCGCCCACGGGAGAGCGCATGGATTTGAAAGGCGGCATTCATGAGTGACCTGGCACCCCCACCCCCACCACCCACAGGTGCGGACGAGCCAGCGAAGCCGGGCCCGAGGCTGTGGTGGAAACGCAGATGGGTATGGATCACTGCTGCCGGAGTGGTGGTGTTGATCGGTATCGCTGGTGCTGTCGGTGGCGGCGGGGATGACGCGAACACGGCAGGGCCGGCGTCCACCACCATTGCTGCCACGACGACGACCAACGCCGCCTTGGCCGAGATCGAAGCACCCACCACCACCACCACTGCTCCAACAACAACAGCACTCACTACGACCACTGCTGCCACCACGATCACTGCCGCTTCAGTTACGACGTCCACTCCGACGACCTCCGTCGCCCCACCGACCACGACAGCGGCCCCTACCACCACGGCTGCTCCGACGACGACCGCCACCCCTCCTACGACGACGGCAGCACCCACGACGACGAAGCCGCCGTTCTCGTTCGATGAGCGGCAAGCGATCAAGTCCGCTCAGAGTTATCTCGGCTTTACTGCGTTCTCGAGGCAGGGCCTCATCGACCAGTTGACGTACGAAGGCTTGTCAACAGGAGCTGCGACGGTCGCTGTTGACAACGTCAACGCCGACTGGTTCCAGCAGGCAGCTTTGTCCGCCCAGAACTACCTCGATTTCACTGCGTTCTCGAGGCAGGGCCTCATCGACCAGTTGACGTACGAAGGCTTCTCAACCGCCCAAGCGACCTTCGGCGTCGATCAGGTCTACGGCTAAACCAACCAGCAGCGGGCTCGGCCTCCGATGAAAACGTTGCATCTCGGGCCCGGATGGCCGATACTGACAACTGGTAGAGACGTGCTTGCTCAGCAAATCGGTTTCTTTGAGTAAGACCTCAGTGAACGGGGGAGGGCCATCAACCCTCCCCCGTTCCGCGCCCCCGACGGGACTCGAACCCGCGACCTCATCTTTGGTAGAGACGTGCTCTATCCAGCTGAGCTACAGGGGCGTACGCCTGAACGTAACGCGATTACGACGCCTGTCAATACACCACCGGTCAGCCGTTGACGATTTTGCCGAGGATGTCGGCTGCGGCCCGGTCGGCGGCGGGGATGACGTGTGAGTACCGGTCGAGGGTCATCGACGGGTTGGAGTGGCCGAGTCGGCCGGCGGCGGTGCGGACATCGACGCCGTTGGCGAGCATCTGCGACGCAGCGAAATGGCGTAGATCATGCAGGCGGACGGTCGGGTATCCGGCGTGGCGTCTGGCGGTGTCCCACCACCGGTTGACCTGCTCGGGCCGCCACGGCACCCGGCCGGCGGGGTCGTCGGTGAACCATCGGTGCTGGCCGAGGTCAAGGCCGACACCGCACGACAAGGCACGTTCTGCGAGCATCCGACGGTGTCGGCGTAGATCGTCGATGGTGGCGTCGTCGAGCGCGAGCCGCCGGGCAGCATGCGTTTTGGTGTCTTTTTCGACGATGCCGACCAGGCCTTCGACGGGTGTGCCGTGGGTCGCCGCTACGGCGGTTGACCGGGTGAGGGCCCGGCTGATCAGCATTTCGCCGACGTCGAGATCGATGTCGTCGCCTCGCAACGCGACGAGTTCGCCTCGGCGGGCTCCGGTGACGACAGCGAGCCGGATGAACATGGCGACGCCTGGGTGGTCACACGCTGCGATGATCGCTGCGAGCTGTTGAGGGGTGGGTGGCTGGATTTCGTGGCTGGTGACGGCCGGCGGGTCGATCGGGTCGACTGGCGACGTCGTGATGTCGCCCCACCGTACGGCGAGCCGGAACGCCTGGCTGATGACCAGGTGGATGCGGCGTATGCGTGATGCTGAGAGGCCGCCGTCGAGTTTGGTCCGGTAGAGCCGGTCGATGTCGGCTGGTCGGATGTCGGCGGCTTCGAGGTCGCCGAGGGTGGGGCGGACGTGTTTGTCGGCGACACCGCGGTAGTCGACGATGGTGTAGTCGCCGACGGTGCCAGTTTTGGTGGCGAGCCACCGGTCGAGGAGTTCGTTGAGGGTGCCGGTTTTGGTGGGGGTGGTTGTTTCGAGGATGGACCGGAGGGTGCGTGCTTCGGTGAGCGTGCGGGCCGTTCGGGTGGTCCGTTGACCGTCGACGGTGACCCGGACCCGGTACTTCCCGGATGGCAGCCGGTCGATTCCGGTAGGTATTTTCGGCATGTTTCCCCTTGTTCCGCTGCTGCGACGTTAGCAGCCAGGGGTGCTTTGCTGGTCACGGATTGGTCACGCCGGTGCGGTGAACAAGAAGAGCCGCTTCGGAAAGCGGCTCTGAC
>QIIW01000143.1 GCA_003231645.1 Acidimicrobiia bacterium
GGATGGGGCGGGTTGAATCTCAACAGACGGCACAAGGTGGTGAAGAAGGCGAGGTCGTGGGTGTCGAGTGGCATCCGCGGGGGCTGCCCGGGCTTGGCGGGCTTCTCATCGCCGGCGAGGAAGCCGTCAAGAGTGCTGAGCCGGAATCCGTGCTGGGCGGCGACCGTGGCGGCGGTGTCGTCGGGGCCCTCGATTCGGATCCGCAGGGCAATGGTGACGGTGTCGGTGGCGCACCGGTAGAGGGTGACCCCGTCGGGCGCCTCACCTTTCCAGTGGGGTCCGACGAAGAGCCACACGCCGGCGTCGGTGCCGGTGGCGCGGGTGCCGAGGTAGGTGAGGTTGGAGTAGTAGGCATCGGCCACCTGCAGTGACCAGTAGCGATCGGGCATGGCCGGGGCGCGAAAGATCATCGCGGTGCCGCCGCCGACACCTGTGGCCGCGTCGCCGTCGGTCTCGGTTGCCTCCCCGCCGAACTCGAGAACCGAGCCGCTGTAGAGGGTGTCGACGTTGGGGGTGAACGGAAGATCCGTATTGGAGTCGGGGATCATCCGCATGTGACCGAGTTGGTTGACCGGCGCATAGGGGAGTGTCTCCAACGGCCCGTCGAGCGAGGTCATGAGTCGCCGAAGCTGTTCGGTGCGCATCAAGGGCAACCCGAAGATCCAGATCTGCAATCCGGCGGCGTAACCCCACTCCTCCTTGGCCGCGGCGTCGAGGCCGGCCGCATCGAAGGGGTCGGTGACCGCGGCCACTCTCAGGCTGCGTATGAGTTCTTGTAGGCCCTTCATCGGTTGTCCCCGTGTGGTGTCGTCGGTCCGGCTATATTAGAATATTAATTCTAATATAGCCAACTCCCCGGACCGGAACCTCGTGAACCCACAAATGGCCCAGACGGACCCAGCCGAGACGAATCGCCCACGCCGGCCGGGTCCGCGTCAGGCCCGGGCCCTGGAGACCCGCCGTCGACTCCTGGTGGCCGGGCGTGACGCCTTCACCCGGCTGGGCCATGACGGCGTCAACCTGGCGCGCGACATCCTCGAGCCGGCCGGGGTGAGCGTCGGCAGCTTCTACCACCAGTTCAACGACAAGACCGATCTGCTGTTGGAGGTCATGGCCGAGGCCGCCCGGGCCCGCCGGGGTGCCGTGATCGGTACGGTTCCGGGCAACGGATCCGTCTCATCGGCTGAGGCCCTGGCCGTACCACGACACGACGACGACATCGAAGACTGGCTGGCTGCTGCTTTCGATGCGTTTTTCGACAGCCTCGACGACGACGAACACGCATGGCGTCTGCAGCTCGACGAGCGGTCGAGCCGTGACGAGCGCGTCCGTCGGATGGTGAACGAGGGCCGCGACGTCTGGGTTCGAGGCCTCACCACGGTCTTCGTCGACCGCTTTGACGCTTCGGCCGAAGCCGGTCGACGCGCGGCCACGATGCTGGTCGCCCACGCCATGGGTCTGGCCGCTCTCCATCTCGACCGGCCCGAGGACCGCACCGGTCGGGGGCGGGCCCACCATCGCCACGAGTTGACGGCGGCGGGAGTCGTGTTCGGAGCCGCCGGGATCAGGGCAGTTCTCTCCGGTGACGATCCGGGTCGATAGGCCCGAGGTACGGGGGTCTAGGGTGGCGGGATGCACATTCGCGTAGCTGTGATCGGCGCAGGTTCCTGGGGTACCACCGTCGCCCACCTGTGTGCCCACAACACCGAGACGGTGCTCTACAGCCGACGCGCCGACGTTGCTGATGCCATCAATTCGGGCCACGAGAATCCCCGATATCTCAAGGGCTACAAGCTCCATCCGAAACTCACCGCCTCGTCCGATCTGGCGTCGGTGGTCGGTACCACCGACCTGCTGGTGATGGGGGTGCCGTCGAAGGGTTTCCGGGCCACGCTCCAGGAAGTCGAGCCCTACCTGCGCCCGTGGGTGCCGGTCGTGTCACTGGCCAAGGGTCTCGAGCTGGGCAGCGGCAAGCGCATGACCGAACTGGTCGAGGAGGAACTGCCCGGTCATCCGGTGGGTGTCCTCACCGGCCCGAACCTGGCCAAGGAAATTCTCGCCGGAAATGCGGCGGCGGCGGTCGTGGCGATGACCGACTCCACCATCGCCGAACGGCTGCAGGAAGTCTTCTCGTCGCAACTTTTCCGTGTCTACACGAATCGTGATGTGATCGGGAGCGAACTCGGTGGCGCTCTCAAGAATGTGATCGCCCTGGCCGCCGGTATGGCCGACGGACTCGCGACCGGTGACAACACCCGCGCTGCTGTGATCACCCGCGGTTTGGCGGAATTGACCCGCCTGGGAGTGGCAATGGGAGGTGAAGCCCCGACTTTCGCGGGTCTCGCCGGCATGGGGGACCTGATCGCCACTTGTATCAGCCCGCAGAGCCGCAATCGTTACGTCGGTGAACAACTCGGACGCGGTCGTCCCATCAACGAGATCGTCGAGGAGATGAACCAGGTCGCCGAGGGTGTGAAGTCGGCTCCCATCGTCTGCGAGCTCGGTAGGACCTACGGCGTCGACATGCCGATCGCCGAGGAGATGAGAGCCGTCGTCGAGGAGGGGCGTACCGCGACCGACGCCTACCGCGGCCTGGTCCGCAGGCCGCCCACCAGCGAGCACGCATCCGAGTGATGTCGATCAAATCGAGGCTCACTCCCCGCCGGCGACGCGACACCGCCGAGCCGATCGTGGGCACGACCATCGGCGACATCGATGGGCCGACAGCCATCGTCGGGTCCAATGGCACACTCGGCGCGCTCGATGGATCGTGGCGATTCGAATGGGGCGCCGGCGCCGATGATCGCTGGCACCTGGCCCACGACGAGGCCGACGTTCATCAGACACGAATCGATGACGCACCAGTGTTCGAGACCGCCATGCGCGTGCCCGGAGGCGAAGTGATCTGCCGGGTCGGGTCCGGTACCGATGGCAGATCACGATCGCTCACTATCGACTTCGCCAACGCGTCTCCCGGTGGTGTTGCTCTGGGATGCGTGCTCCACCTCCTGGCTCCCTCGCCGTCGAGTGGGCCAATTCGCCGCGGTGGCCGCAGAGTGTCGGTCGACCGCTCGGAGATACGGGTCGATGGCCGGCTGATGCTGGCCTCGGTGCGCCGGGCCGGTGGTGTGATCGCCGGTTCGGGCGACCCGTGGCCGATGGTCGCGGCCGGTCCGCAGGCGACGTGTGAAACCGCCGAACTCGACGGCCCAGGCGGCCACGCCGCCATGATCTTCCCACTTCCCCACCGGGCCTCGTTGCTGATCCGGATCGTGCTCGACGCCGATCTCGGGGGCGAACTCCCGGTCCGCGTCGTGTCGCCGGCCGACATGGCCGCCGGCTGGCGAGCGGTCACCCGACATGCCGCCACCATCGAGGTGCCCGACGAACACATGAACGAGGCGTGGCTGCGGGTGGTTCCCGATCTCGTGATAGCGGCAGGTTCTGACGATCCCACCACGGCAGCAGAGGTCGCCCCCCATCTCGACACCGCCGGTCTTCACCACGAGGCCGACCGGGCCCGGGCGACCGTGGTCATGGCGGCCGAAGCCGGGCGCCTGGCGGGACCGGCGGCAATCGCGGCGATGGCGGCGCTGGCGTCGCGCGACCTGCGTGCCGGCGAGCCCTCCGGACTCGACCGACTCATCGGTGGGTTGCTGGCCGATGTCGGCGATTCCATCGACTCGGCCACGCTCGTGACTTGTGCGATGGCGCTGCGAGGAACCGATCGACGTCTGGCCGACGACCTGTTGCGCTTCGCCGGCGAGCGCCGGGGCAGCCGACAGCCGGGGTCGGGTATCCACCGGGCCGGGATCGGTCCGACATCAACGCCATCACCGTCGTCGTCGGCGGCCCGAGGGGCCTTGGCGGTCGTCGGTCGTCTCATCGGCCCGGTGGCCGACGGGATGGTCGACCTGCTTCCGACGGTGCCCGACGACTGGTTCGGTCGCCCCCTCGACGTGCGTGGCCTGGTCACCCATGCCGGCACGATGTCGTTCAGCCTCCGTTGGCACGGCACCCGACCCGCGCTGCTGTGGGAACGCGAGGGCGGCCCCGACGCGGTCGGGCTCACCTGCTCCGGTCTCGACCCGACCTGGACATCGGGCGACCGCCGGGCCGAGGCGCTACTTGCCGCCCCGGCGGCCCGAGGCTGACACCGTGGCCGGTGCGACCCTCCGATCGGCGATCAGAGGACGTTCACCCGGCCTCGATTTCGAGCGCGGGCTGTGGGACTCGGGACACCGGTTCGTGGCCGGAATCGACGAGGTCGGCCGGGGATCCTGGGCCGGGCCGCTCACTCTCGCCGCGGTCATCGTCCCCCGTGATCACCGGCTCTACAAGGTGCGCGATTCGAAAACGCTCACCGAGGCCGAACGCGAGATCATGCACGACCGCATCGTCGACTGGGCCGACCGGATATCGGTCGGACACGCCTCTCCGGCCGAGTGCGACACCCTCGGTATGTCGGGCGCACAGAAACTGGCGGCCCGACGGGCCCTCGACGGGCTTTCCGTGCCGGTCGATCATGTGCTCGTCGACGGCAACTGGAACTTCGTCCAGGGTCTCGACGCCACCACGATCATCAAGGGCGACACGATCAGTCTCTCGATCGCCGCCGCCTCGATCATCGCCAAGGTCACCCGAGACCGGCTGATGCGCAAGTTCCACCTGCGTCATCCCGGCTATTTCTTCGCGTCCAACAAGGGTTACCCGTGCCCTCGCCACAAGGCCGCGTTGGCCGCCATGGGCCCTAGCGCCATCCACCGGCGAAGCTGGTCGTTCATGGACGACCTCCGCTGGACCGGCACCCCGCGGACCGTGGTGCCCGACACCATCGGCGGGGAGAACGACACTCAACTCGGCTTGTTCTGAACACGGAACCGACGTCCGCCGGCGAACCCCGATACCCTCGTGCCGTGAAATCCGCGAGACCTGCCGGGCCCGTAGGCTCCGCTGCCACGCCGGCCCCGCGCTTGTCTGATCTCTCATCCAAGGTGGCCGTCTACACGGTCATCACCTGGACATTGTTCATGTGGGGCACGCGGACGCGGTTGATCTTCACCGAGCATGATCTTTCCCTTGGCGACATCGTGCTGCGTATCGCACCGGTCTTCTTGTTCGTGGCACTCGCGGTCGTGCTGCTGGTCAGTCTGCGTACCGGTCGTCCCGATCTGGCTCGTTCGGTGGCGGTGATCGCGGCGTGGACCACCGTCTATTGGCTGGTTCGGGTCATCCTGATCTCCTTCCACGAACACGCAATCGGTTTCAAGATCGTGCATTTCGTACTGGCCGTGATATCGATCGGCACCGTGACCTGGGCTTGGCGCCGCACGTCGCGCTGATCCGGACATCGCTCCGGGCATGGCATCCCGCTAGTGTGCGACGCGCCATGGGACAACCAGTGACGCTCATCAAGACCGCCTCGCCCCGACCCGGCATCGTCCGGTTCGAACTCAACCGAAACCTCACCGGTATGGGCCACGAGCGCTATACCGCCGACACCGAGACTCTCGCCGACCGCCCGCCCGACCGGCTGGCAAGGCGGCTGTTCGAAGCCGGTGGCGTGGCGGCCGTCCACATATACGGTTCGATGGTCACCGTCGAGTTGTCGGGCACCGATCCGGGCGACCTCGAAGGCGCCGTCCGTGGTCTCTACACCTACTACGTGCCCGGCGTCGAGATCCCGAGCGACGAGGATGTCGTGGCCATGGTCGAGGGCTGACATCAACCCGGTCGATCCCGGTCGGATGCAATCGGCGGGATTCGACCCGGCGGTGGGCCGGCCCACCGCTGAATCCATGAGTGCATCGCGATTCCGGCGGCGACCCCGGCGTTGATCGACCGGGTCGAGCCGTACTGCGCGATCGAACACACCGTCACGGTGGCTTGCTTCGCCGATTCGCTGAGGCCCGGTCCTTCCTGGCCGAACAGCATCACGCAGCGTTCGGGCAGATGCGAGGTCTCGAGCGGGACCGACCCGTCGACATTGTCGATACCGATGATCGGGAGGTCCTCGCTGCCCGCCCACTCGACGAACTCGTCGATGGTGGGGTGCTTCACGATGTGCTGGTAGACGTTGGTCATCATCGCCCCGCGTCGGTTCCATCGACGTCTGCCGACGATGTGGATCTCTCGGGCCAGGAAGGCGTTGGCGGTGCGCACCACGGTGCCGATGTTGTGATCGTGTTCCCAATTCTCGATCGCCACGTGGAACGGGTGACGACGGGTGTCGAGATCGGCGATGATCGCCGCGACTGTCCAGTAGCGATAACGGTCGTTGACGTTTCGGCGGTCTCCGTCGGCCAACAGGTGGGGATCGAGGCGGGGATCGTCGGGCCACGGCTCGGGATGGCGACCGACCCCGACCGCATCATCGGACGATGTCATGTTCGGCTCGGGCGTAGCCGGTTGCGGCCGGGGATTATGTGGCGGTGGGGGGTCCACACGGAGCCGTCCCAGTAACGCAGCGCGCCGGCCTCGCCGCTCGGCTCGGCATACCAGCCGGCCGGGGGATGGGTCGGGTCGGAGTCGGAGTGGGCGACCTCGCCCGCCCCACCGAAGATTGCCTGCATGTCGATCGTGCTCGATGCCGGCTCGTACCCGGGGTCGACGACGGGCCGACGCGCCGGCGTACCGGCCTCGGCGGGAGCCGAGGGATCCCAGCGGCTCTCCTGCATGGTGCGCAAGGACTCGGCCACGGCCGGATCGGGGCCGGTGTAGGGGGGCAGGCTCTCCATGGCCCGCAGGATGTTGATGCGTTCGCTCAAGGGTGGGTGGGTGTTGAACATGTCATTGAACCGGCGGCCCCGAGCGTCGGTTTCGTGGTCGTCGGGCGACTCGATCCACAGGTGTGAGGTGGCGTGTGACGTACGCTTGATCACGGTTATGTCGGCGTCGAGCTTCTCGAGCGCCTGGCGCAGACCACTCGGATAGCGGGTGAACTCGACCGCGGTCGCGTCGGCCAACGACTCTCGGCGGCGGGACACGGCGGCCTTGAGCAATGCCGCGGCCAACGGCGCCAGAACCACCACCACGAGCAGCCCGACCAGCACCAAGGGGTTACCGCCGGAGGAGTTGGCGTCGTTGCGTCGTCGGCGTGACGCTCCGCCGCCCACCAGAGCACCCCAGAAGAGCAGTCGCCAGAAGAAGTCCGAAATGAGAGCAATGGATCCGGCGGTTGCTGCGGCCACGGTCATCACGAGGGTGTCGCGGTTGCGAATGTGGGCAATCTCGTGGGCGAGCACACCCTCGAGCTCGGCCCGGTTCATCTTGTCGATCAGCCCGGTGGTGACCGCCACCGACGCGTGCTCGGGGTCGCGGCCGGTGGCGAAGGCGTTGGGTGACGGGTCGTGAACCACATACACCGACGGACTGGGAATCCCGGCGGCCAGTGAGACCTCCTGCACGAGATTGTGGAGCCGTGGATACTCGGCTTGGGGTGCGGGCACGGCCCGGGTCGAACGAAGAGCAAGGGTGTCGCCCCGGAAGTAGGACCCGACCGTGAGCCACACCGCGGCGATCGCCGCGAGGAACGTGCCGATCAGGCCGAACCCGGTGAACAGTGACACGAAGGTGCCCACCAGCACCAGCAGAATGAAGAAGGCGAACATCAACAGCCATGTGCGCCGTCGGTTGGAGGCGATCAGGTCGTAAAAGTCGGGGCGGACAGCGGCCATCCGATCACCGTAGTGGGGCGCCATCCGTGCGCCTTGGTATCGCGGCGGTGGTCCGCCCGGTCGTAGGGTTTCGGGATGGTACTGATCACCGGGGCTCACACCGTCGCCGCCGTGCTCCTCATCATCTCGGGGACGTTCAAGTTCCCCGATCCCGTGTCCACCGTCGAGTTCCTGGGTCGGGTGGGTCTTCCGTTACCCGCCGGCGACCGGCGGGACCGGTGGTTCGGCCGGGCGATCGCGGTGTTCGAGATCGTGGCCGGGACGGCGGTGCTCGCCGTGGGTGGTCCGTTCATCGCCGCGCTGGTCGGAGCCGTCTATGTGGTGTTCACCGTCCTTGTGTTGGTGGCGGTGGGGCGTGGCGTCGACAGCTGTGCGTGCTTCGGCCGCGTCGACACACCACCGACCGTGCGCCATGCCATGATCGATCTGGTCCTCGCCGCCGCGAGCTTTGTCGCCATGGCGGCCGACACCCCGCTCGAGGTGATGGACGGTCAGCCGGGCGGAGGCGTGGTGTTCGTGATCATCGTGGGGGTGGTGGCCGGCGTGATCTACGGACTGCTCGAAGCGGCACCGCGCAGCGTCGGTCGGGGCCGGGGTCAGCGGATCTGACAGAGCGGGCACCATGTGGTGCCGCGAGCATCGAGTTCACGCTTTCGCATGATCGTCCCGCAACGCTCACATGGCTCGCCACTGCGTCCGTAGCAGTGCAGGCGGTGCTGATTGGCCCCGGAGTGGCCCTCCGAGTCGACATAGTCGCGCAGGGTGGTGCCGCCGTTGTCGAGCCCCGACTGCAGGGCTTCGCGAATCGCGACGACCAGCCGTTCGGCGCGCGGTTTCGAAAGGGTTCGGGCCGCCGGACTTATGCCTGCCAGCCAGAGGGCCTCGTCGGCATAGATGTTGCCGATACCGGCCACGGGTCTTTGCGACAGAAGCTGGGTCTTGAGGTGGCGGGAGGAGAGCCTGATCTGCCGATGAAGGTGTTCGGCGGTGAACGAATCGTCGAAGGGCTCCGGTCCGATCGCCGACAGTGTCGCGATCGACGACCAATCACCCCGGTGGACCCAGTGGACACGACCAAAACGGCGGGCATCGTGGAAGGTGAGGATCCTGCCGTCGTCGAGACGCCACCATGCCCGCAGATGGGGATGTGCGAGGTCGGCCGCATCGCCCGCCGCGAGCCGTCCGGTCATGCCGAGGTGCACTATCAGGTCGTGGGGACCGTCGTCGCCTTCCATTTCGATGATCAGGTACTTGCCGCGCCGCTCGACCTCGGAGATCTCGTCGCCGATTGCCTCGACAGCCGGCGTGAACTTCGCCGACCAGTGGGATCCGGCGCCGACGATCGTCGACCCCACAAGCCGCGGGCGGAGTTGGCGCCTGATCGTCTCGACCTCGGGCAACTCCGGCATTCGGGCACTCTATTGGCGGCTCCGCCCGGCGGTATCATCTGGTCCCCGTGGATCAGCCGCTCTCGAGAATCGTCGATGAAGCCCTCGAGCAGGCGCTGGCCCTGTGTGATCTCGACGCGCCGCGGGCCGAGGCATGGGCCGGCGACCTGCTCGCGCTCGCCGGCGAGGCGGTCGGTCCGGAGGTGGACGTGGAGGCGGAACTCCTTCGGTATTTCGACGCGGTCGGCGGCCTGGCCGGAGCGGTCGCCGCGGCATCGGTCCGTTCCCTGCTCGGCGGGGACGATTCGGTCATGTCGCCCGCCTTGGCCGCCGGCACCGGTTCGGATGACACGATGATTCCCAAGTGGGTCGCGGCGCTCGGCACGTCGAGGTGCGATGGCTCGTGGATCGTCTCCAACCACCGCGGCGCGTCGGCCGTCTTCCGTTTCGTCGACTCGGCCGAGGCCACCCACGCCATCGCCGTCGACCTGGTGCCCGGCCCGCCGGAGTACGCCGGCGAGGTGATGGTCGGCCCGGCCGAAATCGTCGATCTGGCCGGTGCCCCCGACTCCGGGATCGCGGCCACACCTGTCGATCCGATCGATCTCGCCCGCCGGGTCGCCCGTGCCGTCGTCTCGACCACCCGCCCACGCGACACGCTCGCCATCAACGGCCGGCTTCTCGCCTGTCGACTCGCCGGTCTCGTCGACGAGCCGGTCGTGATACCCAGGATGCCGGTTGACGAGGTCCCCGATCTGACGCCGCGCGACCCCGACGACGACGCCCATGCCCTGAGTGTCCTGAGGCAGGCGCTCGGAGTTTCCCCGGTTGAGCCGGTCACGGCCCCGGAACCACTGCGCGCCGCGTTGGCCGAGGCCGCCGCCACACTGCGTCGGGCGGCGGCGGTTGATGACCCGACCGCCCAATGGCTGGCGGCGTCACGCGGCCCGGTCGACCTGGATGACCACGACTCCAGCGTGGTCATTGCCGCGCTCGCCGCCGCGGTGAGACCCCACGCCATGGCGCCTCTTGATCCCGACGCCCGCGAGGCCGTGGCGGTCCTAGAATGGGCCGACTGGTTGGGTGTCGTGATCGGCCTGGCTCGTGAAGGCGCTGGGGCGTCGGTCGAACCGTCCCACATGATCGATCTCGTCAACGGATGCCCCGAGGTCACCTCGACCATCCCCAAGGGCGATCGGGCCCGGGTGGAGTGGGCCTTGGCGGTCGGTACGGATCTGTGGGAGAACGTCGGGATATCCAGCGGCGGCGAGTTGACCGAACTCGGGGTCTGGGCGTTGCCGCAGGCTCTCTCGGAGGCCTGGGAGCCGGATGCCCGAGCCGACGCCACCGGCCCGGGCAATGACTGACGGCAAAATGGTTGCGGGTGCTCAGCCGCCGATGGTCGCCGGATCGATGCCGCAGTCGCTGAAGTAGGAGAACAATTCGCTGATCGGCGGCGTGGTGCTGCCGGTGAAATCGAACTTGCTCACCAGGCAACGAGCCTGATCCTCGGTGATGCCGAGCGAGCCGGCGAGCCCGGCGATCAAGCCGCCTTCGGGCACGATCGTGTCGGTCGTTCCGGTGGTGTCGGTCGTTCCGGACGAATTCGTGTCGACGATGCCGCACTCACGTTCGTTGTACGCGGTGATCTTGTCGCCGGCATCGCTGTACTTCGGGTCGTTGAGCTTGTTGCCCATGGCATCGAACGCCAGCATGATGTTGTCGTTGTTGTCCTTGAGGGCCGTTGACAGGTCATCGAGGAACCCCGAGAGCACCTCGATGTCGGGTTTGATCTCGGCTGGGGCGATCTTCAGGGAAGCCTTCACCTGCTTGGCGAATTCCCGAACTCCGTCGCCGGTGGGGGAGTCCATGGCGTTGCTGGCATTGTCGATCTCGCGCGCCACGTCACACCAGCTGGAGGACTTGGCTCCAACCGACGCGCTGAG
>QIIW01000100.1 GCA_003231645.1 Acidimicrobiia bacterium
CGGAGTGCCCGTGACAGTACCGGATCGAGATTTCCGCCGGCACGAGGAGGTGCGCAGATGGGCAGGGCAGTGGCCGGTCTGTTGGCCGCGTCTCTCGTTCTGACCGCCTGCGGCGCGGGCCCGACATCCCGGGAAGCCACCGCAACGTCCACCTCCTCCGAGCCGGCCATGGAGCCGTCGCCGGTCACGGCGGCACCGACGTCGACCGCGGCCGTTGCCCCCGGGTCCGACCCGCCGCCCCATCTCGCCGCGCCGACCGCCGTCGTATCGTCGGCCACTCCCAGCACCATGGCACCGCACCCCGATGCCCGAGTTCTCGAGGTCGCCGCATCGGTCGCCTCGGTGACACCTCCGACCACCATCGTGCCCACCAGGGTCGCGGCCCCGTCTGTCGACTCCCCTTCCACCACGGCACCCGCGGTTGCCCTGCCGCCCACCGCGCTGCCGCCCGCCGCCACTGCTGCCGTCGTCGCGGCGGCGTGGTTGCCGGTCGATTCCGTGGCGGCCGACCGGTTCGCCTCCGACATCAACCAGCTCCGGGCGAGCGCCGGCCTCAGCCCGCTCAACCGGTCGTCGGAGCTCGACTCGCTGGCCATGGGCTGGGCCCAGACCATGGCTGCCGACGGGGTGCTGCGCCACTCCACCATCACCCATTCGCTGGTCGCCGGGGCCTGGACCGGTGCGGCGGAGAACATCGGCTACGGGCCGAACGAGATCGCGGTGTTCAACGCCCTGGTCGCCAGCCTCGCGCACTACACCAACATGGCCAACCCCCTCTACACCGATCTCGGCACCGCGGTCGTGGCGGCGGGCGACACCATCTGGACTGTGCACCTCTTCGCCGGCTGAGCGCGCCCTCCCTCGGCGAGGGGTTTCGACCGCCGATCCCTCGTAGCCTCGGGGTCGCCGAACCCGCCCGGATACGGTCGACCAACGGCGCACGCACCACGAGAGGAACCATCAATGGCCCCCACCCCGAGTCCCGCGGCCGACGGATCGAGCGAGCCCCGACAGAAGTTCGATCAGGCCCACGACATGTTCATCAACCCGGCGAAGCGCTACACCGCCACGATGACCACATCGCTGGGCACGATGAAGATCGCCCTCGATCCCATCACCGCACCCAACACCGTCAACAACTTCGTGACGCTGGCCCGCTACCACTACTACGACGGCATCGTCTTCCACCGCATCATCAACGGATTCATGTGCCAGGGCGGCGACCCCACCGGCACCGGCATGGGTGGGCCCGGCTACAAGTTCGCCGATGAACTCCCGGCCCCGGGTCGCTACGAGATCGGCTCGATCGCCATGGCCAACTCCGGCCCCCACACCAACGGATCGCAGTTCTTCATCGTGTCGGGCCTCAACGGCACGGGCCTGCCCCCGCACTACTCGCTGTTCGGCAAGGTCATCGCCGGCCTCGACGTGATCGAGGCCATGCAGAACGTCAAGACCGACCGGTCCGACCGTCCCCACACCGATGTGGTGATCGAGTCGGTCGAGATCGAAGAGGCCGACTGACATGACCATCGGGACGGTTGGCGTGGTCGGTGCCGGTGCCATGGGCAGCGGCATCATCGAGGTGGCGGCGCGCAACGGTCTCGAGGTTGTGGCCCGCGAAATCTCACCCGAGGCGGTTGAGGCCGGAACGACCCGTGTGGTGGCCTCCATGGACAAGGCGGTGTCGCGTGGCAAGCTCGACGGGTCGGTGCGCGACTCGGCGCTCGCCAACCTCACGTGGACCACCGATTTCGCCGATCTCGCGTCGTGTGATCTGGTGATCGAGGCCGTGATCGAGAATCTCGATCTGAAGCTCGAGATCTTCCGGGCGCTCGACTCGGTGCTTGGTGCCGATGCGATCATGGCCACCAACACGTCGTCGATTCCGATCATCGACATCGCCATGGCCACAAGTCGGCCCGAGATGGTGTGCGGGATGCACTTCTTCAATCCGGCCACGGTCATGAAGCTGGTCGAGGTCATCGCCACGCAACGCACCGACCCCGAGGTCACTGCCGCCGTCACCGAGTTCGCCACCGACGTGCTCGCCAAGCATGTCGTGGCGGCTCCGGATCGGGCCGGTTTCGTGGTCAACGCCCTGCTGGTGCCCTACATCTGTCAGGCGATCGCCATGTTCGAGGCCGGCCATGCCTCAGCCGAGGACATCGACGAGGCCATGAAGCTCGGCTGCGGTCACCCGATGGGTCCGCTCGCCCTGGCCGACATGATCGGTCTCGACGTGTGCCTGTTCACCGAGGAGTCGCTCCACACCGAATACCAGGAACGTTTCCTGTCGCCGCCGCCATTGTTGCGTCGCATGGTGTCGGCCGGAATGCTGGGCCGCAAGAGCGGTCAGGGTTTCTACTCCTACTGACCACCTATTGCTACTGACCGCCCACTGAACGCCTACGGCTCCGACGGATCCGTGGGGATCCGATCCGCTGGAGCCGACTCGGTCGAATGGAGACGTTGGGGGTTGATCGAGGCGGAGTAGGGCGACGCCGGTAGCGGCGTCGGCGGTTCCGGTCTGAGCTTCTTGGGGTAGACGGCCCAGCCGGCGGTGACGATTCCGAGCACCGAGACGGCGGCGGCGATGGCGAGGATGGTGTAGTACCGGTCGGCGCTGGAGTTGTTGGTGATGAGGCCCGAGAGGATACTGATACCGGCGGCGGCGCCGATCTGCCCGGTCATGTTGAGCATGCCGGTCCCGACTCCCATGTTTTCCTCGCCGACGGCGCTGGTGAGGACAGCGATGATGGGGGGGCGGGAGATACCGCTGCCCGTGCCGGCCAGCGTGGCGCCGATCAGCACGAGCCACACCGAATGGTCGACGGCGCCGCGCCCGATGAGGGCGAGGGCGATGGCGACCAGCGTCGTGCCGGTGACGACCACCGCGCGCCCACCGAACTTGAGCACCGCCCAACCGGCCAGCCAGGCGCCGGCCGCGAAGGCGATGGGTCGGGGAAGGATCAGCAGTGAGATGCGGGTGGTGTCGAATTCGAAGACGGTGCCGAGCATCAGCGCGGTGATCACCAGGCCGGCCATGTAGGGGCCGTTGATGAAGATCTGGCTCAGCAGGGGGAGCGAGACGTTGCGTTCCCGCAGCACCGAGGTGGCCACCAGAGGGTGTTCGGTCAGGCGTTCCATCCGGATGAAGAGCCCGAGTCCGAGCACCCCGACGACAATCACCGCGGCGAGCATCGGGTTGCCCCAGCCGAGAACGGCGGCCCGGTTGATCGAGATCAGAATGGCCCCGACGCTTGCCGCGAGCACGAGGCCCCCCTTTAGGTCAAAGCTGACGCCTGATCGGCGTTCGGTGGCCGGCAGTACCCGGTAGGCGAAGAGCACCGCCACCGCGGAGCCGACTCCTTGGATGAGAAACAGGATGCGCCAACTGGTGAGGTCGATGAGCGGTCCACCGAGCACCACACCGATGGCGGGTGAGGCGGCCAGAACGGCGCTCCAGGTGCCGGCCACCGATGTTCGTTTCTCCTCCGGGAAGACCGACATCATGATGGCGAGAGCGGATGGTCCGGTGGAGGCCGAGGCGCTCTGGGCCAGTACCCGCATGGCGATGAGGGTGCCGACGTTGGGAGCGAACGAGGTTCCGACCGAGAGCACCGCCGCCAACGAGAAGCCGACGAGGAACACGCGGCGGTGGCCGTGGAGGTCGCCGAGTTTGCCGGCCATGGGTGTGAACACCGCGAACGCCAGTAGTGGGGCGGCGATCACCCAGGTAATGGTGGAGTTGCTGGTGCCGAGGTCCTTGGCGATGTCGGGGAGCGCCGCCGACAGCACCGTGATCGGGAATGAACTCGAGGCCACGCCGATGAGGGCAACCGTCTGGATGGTGCGCGGCGAAAATCTCGGCGCGGTATCGACAGCGGGCATCGAGTGAGCGTACGTGAACGATCGTTCACTGGTGGACTCCCGGGGATGTGGCCTACGCGCCGTCGCCGCTTCGGTCGTATCGCTGTTGTTGCTGTCGCTGCTGTCGCTGCTGTCGCCGCTGGGGCACCGGGTCAGCCGAAGTCGGTGGCCCAGGCCTCGGCCTCGCGACGGGCCTCGATCTCGGCGGGTATGGCGAGGTAGGCGTCTCGGTGGCGGCGTGTCCGGCGCAGCGCTTGCAGGTAGCCGGCCAGGTAGCGGATCAGGAATCGGGTTCGTCCCAGTTCGGCGAACTGCCTGACGTGAACGAGTTCGTGGGCCATCAGCGTGCGCCGGCCGGATCGGTCGGTGTCGTCGATGACCAGTACGTGGTGGCCGAGGGTCATACCGTCGGCACCGGGTGGGAGAATCGGTACCCGTACGACCCGGGCCATGGCGAGGATGTCGGGTTCGATGTGGTCGTAGCCGACGAGCTCGGGGCCTTCGAGTCGTCGCCCGACCATCATCAGCTCCAGACCCGTATGACGGCCGGCAGGTCGGCGATCGTCTCGATGGTGGTGACGCGCGGATCGTGTCGGCCGGCGCCGAGTCGGTGGTCGGATTCGTGGGCCCACGTGACGTGGTAGGGGACGTGGACGGCGCGGCCGCCCAACTCGATCACCGGCGCGATGTCGCTTCGCATCGAGTTGCCGACCATCACGAAGTCGTCGATCGGCACTTGGTGACGGTCCAGCACCGCGGCGTAGGTTCGGGGGTCCTTCTCGGCCACCACCTCGATGGCTGCGAACCGGTCGGCGAGACCACTCCGCTCGATACGGGTGAGTTGGTGTCGCAGGTCGCCCTTGGTGATGAGCAGGAGGTGATGATCGGCGAGCGCGTCGAGCACTTCGGTGATGCCGTCGATGAGATCGGTCGGGCGGTCGAGCAGATCGTGGCCGAGAGCCAGAATCGACGACACCACGTCGGCCCCGGCGCGGCCACCGGAGATCTCGACCGAGGTTTCGAGCATGGCGAGCATGAACGACTTCACGCCGTAGCCGTAGCGGTCGAGGTTGCGCATCTCGGTGCGGTAGAGGCAGGCGTCGACCTCGTCAGCGTCGGCCCACGTCGAGAGCATCGCCTCGAACTCGCGGTGGACGAACTGGAACCGGTCCTCGTTGTGCCAGAGGGTGTCGTCACCGTCGAACGCCACGTACATGGTGGCGATGGTAGCGATCCCCGATGAAGCGGTGGTCAGCTCGGCTCAGCTCAACTCGGCTCAGCTTGGCTGGGTCGGGCTCTTCGCGGGTTCGACGCCGCTGACCCCGAGGCCGGGGGCCTCGCCGTCGCGGAGCGGGTCGAGAACCAGATCGAGGGCGACCCACGACAGCCGGGTCGTGGGGTGGATGGCTATCGGCACGACGATGGCCACCGCGACGGTCGCCCCGGCGATCGGGAAGAACGGGACGTCGGGGTAGGTGACCAACACGCCGACGAGCAGGGTGGTGAGAATGAGACCGAAGGTGACGACGGTGCTCACGCCGATGGCGCCGACGTAGTGGCCGGGTGCCCGCTCGAACTTGAATCCGCAACGGGGGCAGTGTTCGGGCATGATGAGCCAGCGTCGGGTGAGATGGCGTCAGCCGCAGACCGCGCAGGCGCGTGTCGCCCCGCGCCAAGCCATTCGGGCTCGGGACGGGAGGGGTCGGCTGGTCACGTCCCCCAGCCTAGGGCGCGGCCGTTGGCTCGTTCCCGACGAGACCGTGGTGGTCGGCGATGGTCGAGGTCACCACGTAGCTGGTCACGTGGGCCTCACCCGGAAGCGACGGGATCTGCTTTCGGATGACCTCGTCGTAGGCGTCGAGATCGGCGATATCGACCCTCACCAGGTAGTCGACGTCGCCGGTGACGTGATGGACGCTGGTCACCGAGTCGAGGCCGACGAGTGCCTGTTCGAACGTGGCGAGCCGGTCGGGGTCCATGAGGGCGAGTCGCAGGGTGACCCACACCGTGAGGCCACGGCCCACGGCATGGGGATCGATGTCGGCTCGGTAGCCGAGGATGACCTTGGTCTGCTCGAGTCGGCGCAGGCGGCGCAGGGTGGGTGACGCCGACAGTCCGATGCGCTCGGCCAGGTCGTTGACCGAGATCCGGCCGTCGACCTGCAGCACGTCGATGATTCGCCGGTCGATGGAGTCGAGTGTCCTGTTGGTCGGCATAGGCGTAATCATGCCCTATCGCCGTCGATGGTGCATGAATCATGCGTTACGAGTCACCGGGCGACGGAAATCGGCGGCAATTTGCGGCACGGGTCGGTCAGGATCATCTGATGACCGACCGCCGCACCGCAGCAGAGGCACTGCTGATCATGGCCGTCGCCGGGGCCCTGTGGGGGAGTTCGTTCGCGTTGGTCGATCTGCTCGCGGCGACGTCGCCGGTGCTGGTAACCGGACTCCGTTTCGGTGCCTATGGACTGGTTTCGGCTGTGATCCTGCTGCTGGGAGGCGGATACCGCGGTATCGACTGGCGGGTGGCGCTGTTCCACGCCGCCACCGGATACGTGGGCATGTACCTGGCCGAGGTCACGGCCATCCATCTGGCCGGACCGGCTCCCACCATCGCGGTGGTGGGATCGTCCCCGGTTGTCTACGCCTGGCTGGGATCGAGGCGCGACGGCATCGACCCACGCGTGCTGCGACCATCGGTGGCCGTGATCGCGGTCGCCCTGGCGATGATCAACGCCACGTCGTGGACCACCGGTGGCCGACCGCTGGCCGGCATCGTGCTCGGCCTGGTGGTGGCGGCGTTCGGCGTGGCCTCGTGGTGTGTCTACGCGTTGCACAACACCAATCATCTGCGGTCCTCGCCGGCGGTGAGCCCGCTGCGGTGGTCGAGCGCGGTGGGCGTGGCGAGCGGGGTGTTGGCCCTGCCGTTGATCGTGGCCGGACTGGAATTCGGCGGCGGCACCGACCCGGCGTTGGAACTCGGGTCGGTGATCCTCTATCTGGCCATCGGACCGTCGTGGCTGGCGGCCGCGCTCTGGAACCGGGCGTCGGTGAAGGTGCCGCGAGCGTTGGCCGGACAGCTGATCGTGTTTGAGCCGATCAGCGGGTTCGCTCTGGTCCATCTGCTGTCGGGTCGGCTCCCGAGCCCGCCCCAGCTCACCGGCGAGGTGCTGCTGGTGATGGGCGCGGTGATAGCGCTGGGAAGCCTGTCGCGGGGCAGAGTCGCGATCGACGAGTGTTTCGATGACCGTCTCGACGAGTGTCTCGACGTGTGTTTCGATGATGTCCCGGCTGGCTCATCTCAGTCGTGGAACACCGGGTCGTGCCGGTCGGCGTCACCGGCGTGCCGGTCGGCCTCACCGACGATGTCACCGTAGGCGGCGCGCAGGTCGTCGAGGATCTCGTCCAGCGGAAGATCGGCGGCGGTGGGGTAGTAGTAGACGTATTCCATGTGCAGGTTGCCGGCCCGGTCGAACGGATGAAACAGGGCATCGTGGTGGCCGTCGAACTCGAGGGGTACCAGGCCGAAGCGGTCGCACAGTTCCCGGTTGAAGGTGGGGGTAACTCGTAACCAGCGGCCGTCGAGATGGAGTTCGGTGAACCCGTGACGGACGAACAATTCGTTGTCCATCGTGGCGCGGAGCTTGTCGCTGGCGAGGTGATTGAGCACGTCGGCAAACCCGAGCCGTGACGGGATGCCCACCACCCGGGCGCCGGCAGCCAGCAGCAACGCCTTGGGGATGCACCAGTTCGATGTCGAGCGCAGCACGGCCGAGGCGCGGTAGGCCTCGGGATTGGCGACGAGGTTGTAGGGGTCGTAGCGGATGCGGTCGCGGACGTCGTCGTAGAGCAGCGCGGCCCGCTCGTTGGGCGTGTTGGCCCCCGCCGTGGTCTCCAGGGCCCAGTCGCGCACCTCGGAATTGTCGGAGTCGATGAACCAGGTGGGTTGCAGGTATCTGTTCATCTCGGCCTCCCTGGACATCGGCCTCCCCGGACATCCGACTCCCCTGACATCGGTGGTCACGGTACGACCGACATCGCCTGAGGCGCGAATCGGCATGGATACCGACTCGATCGGAACCGGGTCCGACGAGCGGGTGGGACCCTCACGCGAGTGAGTGGGACTACCTCGTCGGGTGACACGACGCGGCCGAAACGGCGGGACCCTCACGCGAGCGGGTGGGACCCTCACGCCGCGATCCTTTCGTGTCGGGGTCCGGCCCGGGGGGTGATGGTCCAACCGTTGGGCCCGCGAATGAGCCGCATGCCGCGGTCGTGGATGTCGTGGTGGCAGCGGCTGCACACGAGCACCAGGTTGATGATGTCGGTGGGTCCACCACGGTTCCAGGCGGTGATGTGGTGGGCTTCACACCGGTTGGGGTCGGCTCCGCAGCCGACGCAACCCCGGTCGCGGGCGATGAGGGCCTTCCATTGGGTGATGGTGGCGTGCCGACTGGTGCGCCCGACCCAGATCGGTCGTCCCGGCCCGTCGAAGATCACACCGGTGATGTCGGAGATGCAGGCGAGGCGTTCCAGCACGCCCTGGGGCAGCGGTGTGCCGTCGACGAGGGTGGCGAGACCATTCGGGTCATCGGTTCGCATCCGGGCGAGGTCGACGATACCGATCATCTGTTGACGCACATGAGGTCCGGCCGCGCCGGTCGCCGCGGTGGGGCCGGCATCGGTTGTCGTCGTGGCGGTGAGCAGCGACACGAAGGCGTCGGCCATGCGCTGTTGGGGTGTGCGCGTCTCGTGATCGGGCGAGTCGGGTTCGGTGGTGTGGGCACCGACACCGGTGAGATCGCGGCCGCCGTCCTGGCGCCAGAGTCGTTCGTACTCGGCATCGAGTCGCGAAGTGACCGTGGCAGCGGTGATCGGATCGAGCTGGGCGAGCCAGATCTTCATGCCGTCGCGTCCGGTCCAGGACTTGACCGAGCGATTCTTTCGGTGGCGTTCGTGTCGTTTCGACGCCTCGTCATCGGTTTCGCGTCCGGCCACCCATTCGCGGGCTCGCTTGGTGAACAGGTCGGCCGGCGCGGCACAGGCCATGGCCACCAGTTCCGTGTCGGCCGGCGAGGCACCGACCCGGCCGGCGGCATCGGCGATCACGTCGGCGTGCCCTGAGGTGATCGCCCCTGATGCCAGGGCCTCGGCGGTGGCCGGCAGCTCGCGCATTCGTGCCGCGGTGGACGACACTCGAGCCGCGGCCCGACCCGACACCCGGCCGACCGATCGCAGCACTCCGGCGGCATCGAGACCCTTGTCACCCAGGTTGTCGATCGCGGCGACAACGCGACAGCGGTAGGCATCGAGAGCCGACTGGGCGGCGGACAGCAGTTCGATCTCCGCGACGAGTCCGTGACGGGTGGTGTCGGCTGGTCTCCGGTGGCGGAGATGCTTCGGGAGATCGGAAAGCACACGAGTACCCTATACGAACATATGTTCGCCTGTCAAGCCGTACGTCCTCGTCGCCGGTCGACACCGTAGGACGGTGGTGTGACGGACCTGCCGGGCCGTGCCGCCGGCGGAGCCATGCTGTCACCGGGGCCGACCGGATTGGCTACCGTCGGTGCGTGACTTCCGTCGATACTCTGTCCCCCGAAGAGTGCCGGGTGATCGCTTCGCTGATCGAGAAGGGTGCCACCACCCCCGACAGCTACCCACTGAGCACCAATGCCCTGCGTCTGGCCTGCAACCAATCGACGAGCCGCGATCCTGTCGTCGACTACTCCGACCGCCAGATCGACGCGCTGATGCTGCAGCTCCGCCGGCGAGGCCTGGCCCGCACGGTCAGCGGCGCCGGGCATCGGGTCGGTAAGCATCGCCACATCGTGGGTGAGGCCCTCGGCCTGTCAGCCCCCGAACTGGCGGTGCTGGCGGTGATGTTGCTGCGGGGCCCCCAGACGGTTGCCGGGTTGGTCTCACGCACATCGCGCTACATCGACGGGCCCGAGGGAGTCGACGGAGTCGACGCGGCGATCGATGCGCTGGCGGACCGCGACGAACCGATGGCGAGGAGGCCGGCGACCCGTCCCGGCGAACGGGAGCCTCGTATCGAGCAGATCTGGTCGCCGGTCGAGTCGACGGAGGGCCCGACTGTCCTGGCGGTCGCCGGTGTGATCGGCGCCGGAACCACAGGGGTCGACCCGCGGCCGATGGCCGAGCCGAGCGGTGACCCGGTGTCCGAAGCGCCGAGCCCGCAGTCCGATCTGGTGGGCCGCGTCGCCGCGCTGGAACGGGCACTGGCCGAACAGACAGCGAGGCTCGACTCGCTGGTGGCTCTACTCGGCGACTGAACGACTGGCATCAGGTCCGGGTGGACGCCTGATCGGCGATCCGTCGCCCGATGACGCGGTCGATCTCCTCGCCCGTGTCGTCCCACCTGTCATCGAGGTCCGTGAGGTCGTACAGGGTCCACCCGCCGAGTTCACAGGCGAAGGACTCCTCCGGGATGCGTCTGCGGATCTCGCCGCGGACGAAGCGGCGGGCGGCTCCCCTGAGTTTCTCGGGCAGGTCCCCGGGTTCGGTGACCGGTCCGTCGTTGTGGACGAGGTACACGCCGCCGTGCTCCCGGAGCAACACCGTGCGATCCCCATCCGGTGTGCCGTAGCGGTCGCCGGTGGTCCGGGAGGCGACCGGCGACCTGCACTCGGGTGGGCCGCAGCCGCCGACGCTGTCGAGCACCTTTTCGGCCAGGTCGATCCACTCGACATGATCGGGTCCGCAGTCGAATCGATCGGCGCTCAGCGAGTCACCTGCCATTCGACCCGGGCCTCACCCGGCGCCGGGTCGTAGCAACACCGCAGACCGGTGCGGATCGAGCGGTCGAGATGGGCGGCCAGTTGGGGCGCGACCGCCTCGAGACGGGTGATGGCGTCGCGGATACGGGCACTGACCGCCTTGCGGGCCCGCTCGGCCGGATCGTTGGCGACGGTGCGGACCCGTCCGCCGAGCCCGGTGCTTCGCCGGACCTCT
>QIIW01000144.1 GCA_003231645.1 Acidimicrobiia bacterium
TGGAAGCCGGAGGCGAACCGATGCGGCTGGCCCGCACCCGCCGGGGCGTGAAACCCCGCCGCATGGTGCTGTTGCTCGACGTCTCGGGGTCGATGGAGAGCTACGCCAGGGCGCTCATTCGTTTCTTGCACGCGTCCGTCGCCGGTCGCCCTCGGGTCGAGGCGTTCGCTCTCGGCACCCACCTGACCCGGCTCACCCGTGAGTTGTCGAGCCGCGACCCCGATCGTGCCCTCACCGCCGCCGGCGAGGCGGTGACCGACTGGTCGGGCGGCACTCGTCTCGGTGACGGGCTGAGGGATTTCAACGACGAGTGGGGATGCCGGGGCATGGCCAGAGGGGCGGTGGTCGTGATTCTGTCCGACGGCTGGGACCGCGGCGATCCGGCCGAGATGGACGAACAGATGCGGCGGCTCCACCGCGCTGCCCATCGGGTGGTGTGGGTCAACCCCCTGAAGGCATCACCGGGTTACCAGCCTCTTGCTCGTGGGATGGCGGCCGCCCTTCCGCACGTCGATGATTTTCTCGAGGGGCACTCGCTTGAATCGCTCGAGATCCTGGCTGCACTGGTGCTCGGTCTGCGCCATGCCGGTGCCCGCTTTGGCGGGTGTTGAGGCATCCTTGCCAATGACGGATCATGATGTGATCGGGAGCGAAAATTGAGAGAGTTGATTGACGACATCGACCGATGGGTCGACAACGGGGTGCGAGTGGCGATCGCCCGCGTGGTCGACGTCGACGGCTCCGGACCCCGCCTGCCGGGCGCGGCGATGGCCGTCTCCGAGCACGGCGATGTGATCGGTTCGGTGTCGGGCGGATGCGTGGAAGGTGCGGTGGTGGTCGAAGCCCTCGAGGTGCTCGACACCGGCGAGCGGCGCATGGTCACGTTCGGCTACAGCGACGAGGATGCTTTCGCGGTCGGGCTCACCTGTGGGGGTACGGTCCATCTGTTCATCGAACCGCTCGACTGGTAACGACATGGCTTCGATCTACCACCAGCTCGGACAGTCGCTTCGTGCTCGTGTCCCTGTTGCGCTCGCCACCGTGGTATCCGGTCCCGGGGTCGGAGCGAAGATGCTCGTGGGCGTCGAGGGGCTGATCGACGGATCGCTCGGTGACGTCGATCTCGACCGTGTCGTCGAGCGTGACGTGGTCGGCGAACTAGCGGCCGGGCGCTCCGGCCTCCGCCACTACGGCCAACATGGTGAGGCCCGCGAAGAGGTCGTGTCGGTCTTCATCGAGAGTTTCGCCCAGCCCCCCCGCATGCTCATTTTCGGTGCCGTCGACTTCACGGCCGCACTGGCGAGGATCGCCGGGGTTCTCGGCTACCGGGTCACGGTCTGCGATGCCCGTCCGGTGTTCGCCACCCGCAAACGCTTCCCCATGGCCGACGATGTCGTTGTCGACTGGCCCAATCGACTCATCGATTCGGTGGCTGACCAGATCGGGCCGCGCGACGCGATCTGCATCCTCACTCATGACGTCAAGTTCGACGTGCCCGCGGTCGTTTCGGCACTCGCCACCGACGTCGGCTACATCGGCGTGATGGGTAGCCGCCGGACCCATGACGCTCGTACCACTCATCTGCGCGAGGCCGGAGTCGACGACGCCGGACTCACCCGGCTCTGTTCACCGATCGGCCTTGACATCGGGGCGAGAACCCCCGAGGAAACCGCGGTGTCGATCGTGTCGGAGATCATCGGTCGTCGCACCGGCCGTAAAGCCAGGTCCCTCAGCGCCACCGAGGGTCCTATCCACGACTGAGCCGCATCAGGCCTTGGGCAACACCACGAATGCGAAGTTCACATAGTGGAGCACCGCGGCGGCGATCACCAGCAGATGAAAGATCTCGTGGTATCCGAAGGTCGACGGCCACGGGTCGGGCCGCCGTAAGGCATACACCAGCGCACCGAGTGCGTAGAGCCCGCCGCCGGTGGTGATCAGTACGAACCCGGCCACGCCCAGCGACGACAGGATCTCGTTCAGAGGAATCACCGCCACCAGACCCACCACGACGTAGGGAATGGCGATCAGGGAATGGGGCGCGTGGGGAACAAGATTGTGTAGGACTATGCCGCCGATCGCCCCGATCCATATCACCCACAGAACAAGGGACGCGAGGCCGTGGGGAAGCGCGAACACCGCGATCGGCGTGTAGGTGGCGGCAATGGCCACGAAGATCATCGAATGATCGAGGCGACGCATCACGGCGCGGCCGCCGGGACCCCAGTTGGGGCGGTGATAGAGGGCGCTGATCCCGAACAGGGCGGTGATGCCCAGCACGTAGATCGCCACGACGAATCGGGGGCCGATTCCGGGGGCGAGTGCGATCATGATCGGAGCCAGGGTGAGCGAAGCCACGAACGCGTATTCGTGGGACCAGCCTCGCAGGAGAGGCTTCGAGGGCCGACTCGGCGGGCGGTCGCCGTCGATGGGCTCGGTGGTGGCTGCGGCTGTCATCTCCGCCAGCGTAGACACCGGGCGCGGGAGGGGTCTCGTCAGGTGCCTGATGACCGAGGGTCGGTGGCCTGGGGGGCCGTCGGCGGCACGACGGGTGCCCTCACGTGGAAGCTCAGCCGCCAGTCGGTGTGGCTCGCTCCATCGATCGAGAACTGCCAGTTGTAGCTCGAACCGGGGGTGACGGGCAGCCCCGGGAAATTGATCGCCAGCGGAACCGACAGGGGGGTGCCCGGCTTGAGTCCTGGTGGACGGCCGGCCTCGAACCGGCCGGCGACGGCCACCGGTCGGTCGCCGACCATCACCGGATGGCCGTCCTCGTCGAGTAATTCGAGGCGCCATTCATGGGATATGTTGGCTCGGTCCCAGGGCACCTCGATGCCGAGCGCGACCCCGACCGGCTGAGGCATCGGGCCGATCACGGTGAGGCCGCCGCCGAGAACGTAGAGCTTGTGGTCGGCGACCTGAGCGGCATCGGCGAACAACATCGTGACCCGACCGAGCAACGGGGTCATGGCGGTGGTGGGGTCCATGGATTCCATCTGGTTTCACCATAGGTGCGGCGTCGGGCCTTCACAGCGCCAGACTGGGTGGATGCAGCCCCAGCCCGAACAGCAGATCCCAACCCAGGCCGCCGTGATTCTCGCCGCCGGCGCTGGGACGAGATTTCTGGGTGACGGCCACAAGCTGCTGGCCCTGATCGACGGTGCGCCGATCGTGACGACGGTTGTCGACGCGGCTCGGGCTGCCGGCTTCGACGAGGTGATCGTGATCCAGGGAGCGGTCGACCTGACGCCGTTCCTTCCCGACGACGTCACGATCATCCAGAACGAGCGCTGGAACGACGGGCAGTCCACGTCTCTGCGGGCCGCGGTCGGTTACGCCGATTCGCGACACCATTCGGCCATCGTGGTCGGTCTCGGTGACCAGCCTGGAGTTCCCGCCGGGGCGTGGCGTGCCGTGGCCGAGTCGGAACACGACTTGGCGATCGCCGAGTTCCACGGCGACAGGCGACCACCCGTGAGGCTGGCGGCATCGATGTGGGCGTCGCTGCCGGTGGGCGGTGACGAGGGCGCCCGGTCATTGATGCGGGCGCATCCGGAGCTCGTTTATTCGGTAGTCTGCGAGGGCAATCCGTCCGATGTCGACACCGTGGAGGACCTGCGGCGATGGAGCTGAGCAATTCGTTCGAGGTCAACCGATCGATCGACGACACGTGGGTCGTACTCACCGATGTCGAGCGGATTGCTCCGTGCCTGCCCGGGGCTCAACTCCAGGAGGTCGAGGGCGATGAATACCGCGGCATCGTCAAGATCAAGGTCGGACCGATCACGGCCCAGTACAAGGGTGCTGCCACCTTCGTCGAGAAGCTCGACGACGTTCACCGGATGGTTCTCAATGCCAAGGGCCGCGACACCCGCGGGGCCGGCAACGCCGAGGCTGTGATCACCGCCACGCTCGAACCAGTGTCCGAAACGTCCACCCGGGTGGAGGTCAACACCGATCTGAAGGTCACCGGCAAGGTGGCCCAGTTCGGGCGCGGGGTGATGGCCGACGTGAGTGCCAAGCTCATGGGCCAGTTCGCCGACAACCTCGAGGCCATGCTCGAGGCCGATGCTGCCGACCCGGACGAGACTTCCGTCACCTCGGCCGCCGATGGGAAACCGGAGCCCCAGCCGACGGCCGGACCCCGCAAGATCGACATGCCCGAGCCCGAGGCCGTCGACCTGCTCGACGCGGCCGGTGCACCTGTTCTCAAGCGTCTCGCCCCAGTGATCGGGGTCGTGTTGGTCTTGCTCATCCTGCGCCGACTCCTGCGGAAATAGGTGGTCCACCGGTGGTGCCCGCCGGCCCTTCGGATCGGGCCCGCGTCGAGGAACTCCTCGGTCGCAGCCCCGGGGGACGCTTCGAGGTGGTCGTGCGAGACGACTCCGGTGACCCTGTCGTGCTGCGCAATTCGCCCCTGCTCGACGACGGCACACCGATGCCGACCCTCTACTGGTTGATCGGTGGGCGCCAGCGCCGCGAGGTCGGCCGACTCGAGTCCGCGGGTGGGGTGAAGGCGGCCGAGGACGTGGTCGACCCCGAGGCCCTGATGGATGCCCACCTCCGCTATGCCGCCGAGCGTGACGCCCTCATTCCCGATTCCCACGCCGGGCCTCGGCCTTCGGCCGGCGTGGGGGGGACCCGTCGTGGCGTCAAGTGCCTTCACGCCCACTACGCATGGTTCCTGGCCGGCGGCGACGACCCGGTCGGCCGGTGGGTCCAAGAGCAGATCGACCACCCCGACGGGGACGCGGCGATGTGACCACAGAGGCTGGACGGCCGGTGGCGGCGATCGACTGCGGTACCAATTCCACACGGCTTCTGATCCGCGACGCCACCGAACCGCTGGCGCGTCTGATGACCATCACCCGGCTGGGCCGAGGGGTCGATGCCGCCGGACGCCTCGACGACGATGCCATCGAACGAACGGTCTCGTGCCTACGTGGCTATCGCCATCTGATCGACCGCCACGGTGTCGAGAAGGTTCGTATCGCGGCTACTTCGGCCGCCCGCGACGCATCCAATCGCGATAGGTTCTTCGACGCCGCCGAGGCCGTGGTCGGTGTCCGCCCCGAGTTGCTGTCGGGGCACGACGAGGGATGTCTTTCCTTCGCCGGTGCCACCGCCGACCTCGATCCTGCGCTCGGACCGTTCCTCGTAGTCGACATCGGCGGAGGCTCGACCGAGTTTGCCGTCGGCACCACCGAATGCGAAGCCGCGATGTCACTCGACATCGGATGCGTGAGGCTCACCGAGAAATTCATCGAACATGACCCGCCTCGTCCCGAGGAGCTGCTCGCCTGTCAATCGATCACGGAGACCCATCTCGACGACGTGGTGCGGGAGATGCCGGCCGTGGCTGGTGCCCGCTGTTTGGTGGGACTGGCCGGAACCGTGTCGGCCGCGGCCGGCATCGAACTGGGCCTCGCCACCTACGACCGCGAGCGGATCCACCATTTCGTTCTCACCAAGGATGCCGTGGAGGACGTCTACCGTACGCTTGTCACCGAGACCCGGGCCGAACGGATCCACAATCCGGGGCTCGAGGAAGCCCGGGCCGACGTGATCATCGGAGGCCTGTCGATCCTCGTGAAGATCATGCGGTATCTCGGACTCGACGAGTGCCTTGTGTCGGAATGCGACATCCTCGACGGACTGGCCATGTCGTTGCTCTACGATGCGCGGTCGTGACAGCCCTGTTCGGAAAGCGTGTCCTGCTCCGCTCTCTGGAGGCGAGCGACTTCGCGAAGTGGCAGCGGGTCCGTCGACGAAACATCGATTGGCTGACCAGGTGGGAGCCCAAGCGGCTGCCCGGCACCCCTGACGCCGTGGAGGATCCACAGGCGTATCGGGCTCGCTGTTCGGCTCGTCAACGCGATCGTCAGCTCGGCACCGGCTACGGCTTCGGGCTGTTTGTCAAGGGCGACTTCGCCGGTGAGATCAACCTCAACTCCGTGCAACGTGGTCCGTTTCAGTCGTGCTACATCGGCTACTGGATCGACGAGGCCCAGGCCGGTAAAAACTACGTCCCGGAAGGTGTCGTCGTCGTCATGAGATACGCGTTCGAGCAGCTGCATCTCCACCGTGTCCAAGCCGCGATCGTGCCCCGCAATACGGCCAGTCGACGGGTCGTCGAGAAGCTCAAGATCCGTGAGGAGGGGCTGGCCGAGCGCTACCTGGAGATCAACGGCGTGTGGGAGGACCACATCCGATTCGCTATGACGAGCGAAGAGTGGGCCGACCGGTGCCACGAACTGATCGGCGAGTGGATCGGCTTCTGAGGCGACGGCGATCAGTCGTGCGAACTGATTTTCTTCTGTAGTCGCTCGACCAACGCACGAAACGTCCCCTGCTGCATCGACCAGAGCTGGGGATGGAGTTCATGTTCCACCGCCTGATTCGATTCGGTGACCTCGTCGAGCGAAAGAATTGTGGCTTTGGTGCGGGCCACGAGCTCCTTGTCCCGGCCGGCCGCGACCTCCGCCAGCGCGACCGCTTCGTCGATGAGGGCGACGTCGTCGACGACCTTCCACACCAGGCCGAGCCGGTGGGCCTCGTCGGCGCGAACGACCTCACTGAACAGCACCATCGCCATGGTGGTCTGTCGGCCGGCGACGGAACGCAGACGCCAGGTGTGGCCGCCGCCCGGGTGGAGCCCGATCTGCAGGAACCGGGAATCGAAACGTGCCTTGTCCCTGGCGGCGATCACCACATCGGCAGCCAGAACCATGTTGAACCCGGCCCCCACTGCGGCACCGTTGACGGCGGCGACGGTGGGTAGCGAGGTGTGGGCGATACGAAGGAAACCCTCGTAGATCTTCTTCATGCCCGCCGGGTCCTGGTCGGCGAGAAGGTCACCGAGATCCGCCCCGGCACAAAACGCGGGGGGCGCGCCGGTGAATACCATCGCCCCGATGTCGGGGTCGGCTTCCCACGCCTCGACGGCGGCCACGATCTCGTCGTTCATGGCCCGCGTGATGGCATTGCGTTTGTCGGGGTCGTCGAAGGTGAGGATTCCGACTCGGCCCCTGGTCTCGGTTCGGATCAGACTCATGGCCGCAGTCTGTCACCGGAGGAGTCGATAGCGTCATCCGGATGTCAGGAGGCAGCGACTCGACCGGGATGAAGCGGCAGTTCCCTTCGTCGATGGCACCGCTGCGCGAGCGCAACTTCCGACTGTTCTGGATCAGCGGCATCATCTCCAACACCGGTCGGTGGTTCCAGGCGATCGCCATCCCGCTCATCGTCCTGCAGATCACCGGCAGCGCCGGCTGGGTCGGTATCGCCGGCTTTGCCCAGCTCCTGCCGACCGCCTTGGTGGGGCCGATCGCCGGCGCGATCGCCGATCGTCATCCCCGACGACGCGTGCTACTGGTCACCCAGTCGATACAGGCCGTGCTGGCACTCGGATTCATGGCCATGTGGTTCGGTGGGGTTCGCGGCGTGTGGGCATACGTGGGAGCCTCGGTCGTGGCCGGCGCCGCCGGTGGCCTCAACCTGCCGGCCTGGCAGGCGTTTGTCAGCGAACTGGTTCCCCGCGACCAGTTGATGGGCGCGATCACCCTCAACTCGGCCCAGTTCAACGCGGCCCGCATGATCGGACCGGCCATGGCCGGTGTGATGATCGCCGCCGTCGGGCCGGGGTGGGCGTTCGGTGTCAATGCGGTGAGCTACATCGCCGTGTTGGTCGCGCTGACGATGATGCAACTCAAGGCCCTGCCACTCGGTCGTTCCACCCCGATGCGACCCATGAGGGAGTTTGCCGAAACCCTTCGCTACATCCGTGCCAAACCGGGCATCGTCACGGCGATCGGAGCGGTGAGCCTCATCGGATTCTTCGGGCTCAGCGTCCAGGCCCTGTCGGTCGTGATGGCCGAGGACGTCTTCGGCCGCGGTGGAAGTGGTTTCGGTTTGATGCTCTCGATGGTCGGATTGGGCGCGGTGATGAGTTCGCCCGCCGTCACATCGTTGGCCGGCCGATATCGGCGGGCGCGGATCCAGGCCGTGGCACTCGTTCTCTACGGCGTGTCCATCACGATCCTCGCGGTGTCGCCTTGGTTCCTGCTCGCGCTGGTGGCGATGATGATCATGGGTGCAGCCCACATAGCGTCGGCCAGCACGCTCAACACCGCCATTCAACTACAGGTTGACGAGGCGGTCAGGGCCAAGGTCCTGTCCGTCTACCTGATGACTCTTCTCGCCGCCAACCCCCTCGGCCAACTCGGTCTGGGTCAGGCGATCGAGCGGTTCGGACCCCGGCCGTCGTTCGCGGCGGCCGGGGTGGCGATGCTGGCGACGGCACTGTTCCTGGGGGTGACAGGTCGGCTGCGGGGGCTCGATGTCGGCCTCGGCCACGACGATCCGCTCGAGGTGTCGGGCGCTCATCAGTAGTCGTCATCATCGAGGTGGTGTCGGCCCACGTCGCATTCATCGAGGACCGGGCACCAGCGACACAGTGGACCGGGGGCGGTCGACGGTTCGCGCTCGCCGTTGCGCAACTCGATGATTCGGCCCACGCCGTCGACCACCCGACGTACCGCAGCGTGGAGTACCCCCTCGGTGACGTCCTCGGGGTGAATGGTGCCCTGGTCGAGGTAGTAGGTGGCGAGTAGACGTGGCGGCGTGCCCACGCGCATCGTCTCGAGGAGCGCGTAGAAACGCAGGTCCTCCCGATGCAGGGGTGAGAACCCACCGGTCTTGAGGTCGATCAGCACCTTCCCGGCGGTGTTGCCCTCGGCTCTGCCCAACGACAGGTCGACCTTGCCGCTGAAGATGAAACGGTCGTGTACCTCGAGGCGAATACGGCTCTCGGTCACCGGCCACCACCGGGGATTCAGCGGCGGGAACGACTCCATGAACTTGGTGACGCGATCGTTGGCTTCGGCCCGGAGTTCGGCGATCGGGACCGGACCGCACGTCTGGAGAAAGTCGGCCAGGCCGTCGATCCCCTCGGACAGCCGGGCCATGGCATCGTCGACCAACTCGAGCGGCGCGGGCCGGCCCTCCCGGTGAATCGACAACTCGATCGCCTTGTGGGCGACCGACCCGCGAGCGATGGGTACCGTCCATACGAAGGGCTCGGACTCCTCGGCCACGTACTTGCGTTCGCAACCCAGAACCTGGCCGAGAAGGTGCTTCGACACCCACAACTCGTCGTCGGATACGTGTTCGACCTGCTCGGCGAGGCCGTCGTCGAGATCCCGGCGAAGCTCGTGACGCAGTACCGCGTCGAAGTGCGGTCTCTGGTCACGGCCCGCCCCGAGCAGGTCGAGGACCTCGAGCTGCGCCGGGTTGAGTTCGGGCTTCGACTCCATCCCGTGAGGATGTCACACCCCGCAGCGATGATGTGAGCCATGGATGCCACCACACTTCAGTTCGCGTCGGCGGCACGCGACCTGGCGACCGCAGCCAGGCTACGAGATCTGGTGGTTCCCGGGTTCAGGTCGCCCCCCCGGATCGCGGATGCCCACCGCACCATCCGGCGGCGAGGTCCCGTTCCCTCGGTGGCGGTCAAGCTCCGGGGTCGGCCGTGGCCGGCCGTGTTGGCCGACATGATCGAGGGGGTGGTGGTGGCCAACGAACTCACCGGAATTCGGGCTGATCGTGTTCGCGCCGCGCTGTGGCTGGCGGTCGACGATCCCGCGGTAGCGCAGGCGGCCTGATCGGGTCAGGGGTTGGGGCAGCCGGCGTGGCGCCACTGGAAGGTGGCGAGTTGGGCTCTGGTCACGGGGCGGTCGGGTTCGAAGGTCGCCGGGTTTGTGCCGCTGGTGATTGCGGCCGCGGTCTGCGGTGCGTGGTCGCCGGGCTGGGCGGCCGAAGCGTCCCACGTCGCCGCGGAATTCGCCTACGGCCTGTCGTGTCCGTGTCCCTCCGTATCGTGACCCGGGCGGTCCCATGGGCTCACTGGTTCCTCACCGTGGACCCCGCAGGCGACCGTTGTTACCCATGGTCCAGAGGGACTTCCCAACCGGGGATAGTGTGTGGTCGCGCCCGGGTGGCGGAATTGGCATACGCAGAGGGCTTAAACCCCTCGGCCCTTGCGAGGGCATGTGGGTTCGAATCCCGCCCCGGGCACCCCTGTGACCAGCAGTTATGTAGTGTTCGGCGAGGTGGCTCGCGGCCGAAAACCGCCCGAAAAGCGCCGATGCTAACCAAATGCCAACGTACGGATCGTGCGAGGTCATGTTCACAGGCGTGGAGCGGGTTGGGGCTGGGTGGTCGACATCGGCCGTGATCCGGCCGGCGGCAAGCGCCGTCAGAAGACCAGGAGCGGGTTCCGTACGCGGGCGGTGGCCGAGCGTTCGATGCGTGAGTTCATCGCGTCGGTTGAGTCCGGGGTGTTCGTGG
>QIIW01000095.1 GCA_003231645.1 Acidimicrobiia bacterium
TGGTCTGCTTTGCTTGGAACTGTTCGAATCAGATGCTCTCGTCGCCGTGTTCGTACCATTTGCCCGTGACCTTGTCCTGAAGCCAACCGAAAGCGAGAAACACGGCCACCCCGAGCAGCGACGACAGGATCACCGCCGACAGCAGTTTCTCGCCCTCCAAGAAGTTGGCGTAGCGCCTGAGAAGTTGACCTATACCCACGTCGCCCTGCCCGAAGAAGAAATCCCCGACGATCGCCCCGATCACCGACAAGCCGGCCGAGATCCTGAACCCGGCGAAAATCGCCGGCAGGGCATTGGGAAGCGTGAGCTTTCGAAGCCGAGTAAGACGACCGGCGTGATGAACAGAACCCTCGAGATTCTCCTCACGAAATGCCTCCTTGACCTGGAAATATCGTCGATCAGTGGGCAGATCCGGATCGGCTCACACGCGGGGCCACCACCGGATTGTCGCTCCGGCAACCCTTCCACCCGACTACGAAAACGTGGATAAACGATTGACGACGACTCGCTTTATGTCCGGGCGATTCGCTCCGTATCACGGCGTCGTCGCTCTCCTAGTGTCCTGAGTCGGATGCCGCCAGTGAGTCGACGACCAACATGTTGGCGATGCTGTCGGCCCCCGTCTGAACGGGGAGTTCGCCGCCGAGCACCGCCCGTCCCATCGCCTCGACCTCCAGCGCGTAGTGATCGACCGGGGCAAATGTGAGGATCTCGGTGTGGGGATCAGCCGGGGAGGTGCGTCCGGTGGTGACCCGTACTTTCGCTTCCCGATCGGGCGGTATGTTGAACGGGACATCGATCTCGATCCGGCCCTCGGTGCCGTAGATGTGAACCCGCTGGTCGGGCTCGATCCTGGTCCCGACGGTGAACCCGGCCGTACCCGTACCGAAATCGAGAGTGGCCGAGGTGAGGATGTCGACACCGCTGTCGGGGTCGTACTTCATCCGACCCGCGACCCCCGCCGGCTCACGGCCGAAGAGTCGCCGTGACAGGTGGATGCAGTAGCAGCCGATGTCCATCAGCGCCCCGCCGCCCCACGCGGCGACGTTGCGGATGTTGGAGGGATCGTCGTTGTGGTACGAGAACCATGACTGCACCGATCTCAATTCACCGATTCGTCCACTCCGCACCATGTCGAACACGGCCTGCCACTGGGGATGGAACTGGTACATGAATGCCTCGAGCAGAATCACCCCCTCGGTTTGGCACGTATCGACCATCTGGCGAGCCTCGCCTGCGTCGAGCCCGAGAGGCTTCTCGCAAAGAACATGCTTGCCGGCCCGGGCGGCTCGTTCGGTCCATTCGAGATGCATGTGGTTCGGCAGCGGAACGTAGACCGCATCGACTCCGGGGTCGGTCAGCAGATCGTCGTAGCTCCCATGGGCGGTGGGTATCCCAGCGCTGGTGGCCAGTTGTCGCGCCCGGTCGAGATGGCGCGACGCCACGGCCACCAGTTCGGCGTTCTCGGCCGCTTTGATACCCGGAATCACGTTCTCGCGGGCGATCTTCGCCGTCGACATCACACCCCAACAAACCTTGTCCACGTCTACATCCCCCGATCGCTCACACCAGACGCTAGACCATCCGCATGGGACGACCCGGCCTCACGCTCACCGTCGGCGGGGTCGAGGCAACGATCGATCGGCGTGGTGCCCGGCTGAGCTCGTTACGAGTCGGAGGCCAGGAGAGGTTGGTGGCCGAGAGCGCTGACCCCCTGCTCTGGGGCTGCTACCCGATGGTGCCCTGGGTGGGTCGACTCGGACGCGGCCGGTTCACGTTCGCCGGCGTCGATCACCGCATGCCGATCAACCTCGAACCCCATGCCATCCACGGCCTGGGCCTGGAACGCGACTGGGCCGTCGGAGACGAAGGCCGGTCACTCACTCTTGATCTCGCCGAACCGTGGCCCTTCGGCGGCATGGCCCGCGTCGATACCGAACTACGATCCGATCGGTTGACCATCACGGTGTCGGTCACCGCCGGTGACCAGACGATGCCGGCCACGATCGGTTGGCATCCGGTGCTGCGTAGGCAGATCGGCGAGACCGGTGCTTCCCTGTCGTTCAACCCCTCCCACCTGTGGATCCGGGGCGTCGATGGTCTCCCCACTGGTCGGCGGGTACCCGTACCAACAGGCCCATGGGACGACTGTTTCGGCGGCGTCACCACTCCCCCGGTGGTGACGTGGACCGACGGATTCTCGCTCACCCTCGAATCTCCGACCGACACGTGGGTCGTCTACGACGAGACCCCTCACGCCCTGTGCGTCGAGCCCCAGACCGGCATCCCGGATGCCTTCAACCGCACCGGTTGCCCGGTCCTCGAGCCGGGCGGCACAATGTCACTGCCGCTCACCTTGCGATGGAGCCCGTGAGCCCGAATTCGGGCTGTAGGCGAAACCTGGCTAGGGTCCGGCACATCACCCGCGCTACCGACCGGTCTTGCACTGTCGGCATGTGTAAGGCGGACGACGGCGACAGGGAGATCCCATGAGCGACACCCAACAACCCGGATATTGGCAGGCCTCCGACGGCAGGTGGTATCCACCCCAGGAGAACGAGTCGGTACGTCGACAACCCGAGTCTTCTGCCCCCGGTTCACCTCCGATGGCCCGACCGGGGTCGGCTTCCACGACAGGCGGTTTCCTGGCGTTCATCGGCTGGGTGATCACCGCGCTCGGCGCGCTGGGAACGATCCTCGTGATGTCACGGCTGAGTGGCACGTCGGACTACGCCGCCCCGGACCTCACCGACTACATCCTCGCCATCCAATCCACTCTCATCACGACGGGCGTGGGTGTGACAGCCGCCGCGGCGGGTCACCTGCTGGCCAGACACTGACCCGGTCAGCCCCGGCGGTCGACTCCAGGCAGCACGCAGAGCATTTCGTAGAGCAGGTTGGCGGCGACCAGCGCCGTGTTGCCCGACGTGTCGTATGCCGGTGACACCTCGACCAGGTCGACACCGACCAGGTCGAGGCCGCGGCAGCCGCGGATGATCTCCAGACCCTGAACTGCGGTGAGCCCGCCGATCTCCGGGGTACCGGTGCCCGGAGCGAACGCCGGATCGAGACCGTCGATGTCGAAGCTCAGATATACCGGTCCGCCCTCGATCCGGTCGCGCACCTCGTCCATCAGAGGGCCCAAGGCGCGATGCCAGCACTCCTCGACCTGCACCACCCTGAACCCCTGATCACGCGACCAATCGAAATCATCGGCCGTGTAGCCGGTGCCCCGCACCCCGATCTGCACCACCCGGCCGCAGTCGAGCAGACCTTCCTCAACCGCCCTTCGAAACGGCGTGCCATGGGCGATCTGCTCGCCGAACATCGAATCGTTGATGTCGGTGTGGGCATCGACGTGCACCAAGCCGACCGGACCGAACCGGCGAGCCATGGCCCGCAGGATCGGCAGTACGATCGTGTGATCGCCGCCCATCGTGGCGGTGACGACATCGCCGGCCAGAAGCATGTCGTAGTGGGCCTCGATTCGCGTCACCGAATCCGCGAGGCTGAACGCGTTGACAGCCACGTCGCCGCAGTCGTCGATCCGGAGGCTGTCGAAAGGTGCGGCCCGGGTGGCCATGTTGTAGGGCCTGATCAGCACGGACTCGGCCCGTATCGAACGCGGTCCGTAGCGCGCCCCGGGACGGTTCGACGTGCCGATGTCGAGGGGAACGCCGACGACCGCCACGTCGAGATCGGCCGGCTCCGACCGGCCCGGCAATCGCATGAACGTGGCGAGGCCACCGAACCTGGGCATCTCATTGCCGTCGAGGGGCTGCGGGTGGGGGGAGTCCGTCATCGGGCGTGATCCTAAACGACCGCTGATGGCCACTTCGCCGACACCTGCCCAGCCGCGCCGCGGCGAGTAACTTCTCCTTGCCCGAGTGAAAGCCACACCGATGCCCGAAGTCTCCATCGTTACGCCGGTCGACGGTTCGACGTACGCAACCAGGCCTGTCTGCAGCGACGCCGACCTCGAGCGCGCGTTGGCCGCGGCCCGGATCGGGCAGATCGGCTGGGCCGCCTCGAACCTCACCGATCGGGCTGCTGCGTGCACCGCCTTCGTCGACCGTGTGGTCGCCATGAGCGATCCGATCGTCGACGAGTTGGCTTGGCAGATGGGCCGACCCGTCAAGTACGGAGGGGGTGAATTGCGCGGCTTCGCCGAACGGGGTCACCACATGATCTCGATCGCCGAGTCAAGCCTGGCCCCCCTCGTGAGCGATCCCCTCGACGGTTTCGATCGCTGGATCGCCCGTGAACCGCTCGGTCTCGTACTGGTGATCGCCCCTTGGAATTATCCGCTGCTGACCGCCGTCAATTCGATCGTGCCTGCGCTCATGGCGGGCAACGCGGTGGTACTCAAGCACGCCGGCCAGACGTTGCTGGTCGGCGAGCGGCTCCAACTGGCCGCTGACGCCGCGGGCATCCCCGCCGGTGTGTTCACCAACCTGGTACTCAGCCACCAACAGGTCGGACGGGTACTGGCCGAAGGACGCGTCGACCGCGTCAATTTCACCGGTTCGGTGGAGGCGGGCCGCACCATCGAACGGGCCGCGGCCGGTACGTTCACCGGGGTCGGCCTCGAACTCGGCGGCAAGGATCCCGCGTATGTACGATCCGATGCCGACATCGCGTTCGCGGCCGCCGGCATCGCAGACGGGGCATTCTTCAACTCGGGTCAGTCGTGCTGCGGAATCGAAAGGGTCTACGTCGACCGCTCACTCTTCGATGAATTCATCGATGCCCTGGTGGCCGAGGGACGGGCGCTCACTCTCGGCGATCCGACCGATGCACACACCACAATCGGCCCGATGGTCACGCCCCGCGCCGCCGACGGTGTCCGCCGCCAACTCTCGGCTGCGGCCGAGGCCGGCGCCCACGGCCTGATCGGCGCATCCGATCGCGGCTGGGAGACCGACACCGGGTCGCCCTACCTCGACCCGGAGATCCTCATCGACGTCGACCACGACATGGCGGTGATGACCGAGGAGACGTTCGGCCCGGTCGTGGGAGTGATGCCGGTCGACTCCGACGATGAGGCCATCACCATGATGAACGACAGCAACTACGGGCTCTCCGCCTCCATCTGGACCGCCGATGCCGATGCCGCCCGCTCCATCGGCGGCCGTCTTCAGACCGGCACCGTGTTCATGAACCGGGCCGACTACCTCGACCCGTCGCTGGCCTGGACCGGGGTGAAGGACACCGGCAAGGGCATCACCCTCTCACCCCTCGGCTACGGCATGCTCACCCGCGCCAAGTCGTACCATTTCCGCCTCACCACACCAGGAGTCTCGTGATGTCCAGCACCGCGCCCGCCGCCAACTGGAGTTACCCCACCGCCATCCGGTTCGGAGCCGGTCGCATCACCGAGTTGGCCGACGTCTGTGCCGAAGTCGGCATCGAGATGCCTCTCATCGTCACCGACCCGGGCATGGTCGAACTCCCGGCCATCGTCGACATCCGGGCCATACTCGGTGACGCCGGCGTCGACCACGACCTGTTCAGCGAGGTGCAGCCCAATCCGGTGGAGTCCAATGTCGTGGCCGGTGTGGCCCGCTACCGCTCGGGTGGCCATGACGGAGTGATCGCGGTCGGTGGCGGTTCTGCTCTCGATGTCGGCAAGACCATCGCGCTGATGGTCGGTCAGCGCCGCCCGGTCTGGGATTTCGAGGACCTCGGCGACAATTGGACCCGGGCCGACGGCGATGCCATCGCTGCGGTGATCGCCGTGCCCACCACCGCCGGCACCGGTAGCGAAGTGGGCCGGGCCGGCGTGGTGATCGACGAGACCACCCGCCGCAAGGTCATCATTTTCCACCCCGGGATGCTTCCGGTGGCGGTGATCTGCGACCCCGAATTGACCGTCGGACTTCCCCGGATGCTCACGGTGGGTACCGGCATGGACGCACTCTCGCACTCCATCGAGGCGCTGTGCGCGCCGACCTACCACCCGATGTCTCACGGCATCGGCGTCGAGGGCACGCGCCTCGTGCTCGAGAATCTCCCCAAGGTGGTGGCCGACCCTGGTGACATCGAAGCCCGCGGTCACATGATGAGTGCGGCCGCCATGGGCGCGGTTGCGTTCCGGAAGGGCCTCGGCGGCATGCACGCCCTCGCCCACCCGATCGGCGTGGCTTTCAACACTCACCACGGCATGACCAACGCGGTGTTGATGCCCTACGTGCTCACCGCCAACCGTCCGGCGATCGAGCCGGTGATCGATTCACTCGCCGCGTATGTCGGTATCACCGGCGGCTTCGATGGCTTCCTCTCCCATCTCCTCGACCTGCGCGAGTCCGTGGGCGTGCCCCACTCGTTGGTCGAGTTCGGGATCGACCCCGCCGCCACCGACACCATCGCCGCGGCTGCGGTTGTCGACCCGACGGCGGGCGGCAACCCGATCGAGTTCACCACCGGCTTCGCCGCCCGGATATTCGACGCGGCCTGCTCGGGTAGCGTCGCCGAGGCAGCCGCTCCCGCCCCAGGAAAGACCCGATCATGATTCTCAGCACCGCCGATCTGCGGAGCCTGATCGGATCGGGTGAGATCGACACCGTGATCCTCGCCTTCACCGACCACTACGGGCGCCTCCTGGGCAAGCGTTCCGACGCCGACTTCTTCCTCGACACCATCGAGGAGGGCACCCACGCCTGCAACTATCTGCTGACCGTCGACATGGAGATGCAGCCGGTCGAGGGCTACACCTACTCCAACTGGGCAGGTGGCTTCGGCGACTTCCACATGGTGCCCGATCTCTCCACCATGCGGCGCTGCGGCTGGACCAACCGTTCGGTCATGGTGCTGTGCGACGTGGTCGACGACGCCACCCACACCAACGTGGCGGTGGCACCCCGGTCGATTCTGCGCCGCCAGATCGACGTCGCCGCCGCGTCGGGCCTCACCGTCAAGGCCGCCTCCGAGCTCGAGTTCTTCCTTTACCGCAACACCTACCGTGAGGCCCACGACAGGGGCTACACCGACCTAGATGCCGCCGGCTGGTACGTCGAGGATTACCACCTGCTCCAAGGAGCCCGGGTGGAGGACTACGTGGGTGCGGCCCGCCGGGTGTTACGCGACTCCGGTATCGCGGTCGAGAACTCGAAAGGCGAGGCCGCCATCGGCCAGCACGAACTCAACATCCGCTACGCCGAAGTGCTCGACATGGCCGACCGCCACGTGATCATGAAGCAGGCCATGAAGGAACTCGCCGACTCCCAGGGCGTGAGCGTCACGTTCATGGCCAAACCCCACGCCCTACAGCCGGGCAGCAGTTGCCACATCCACCTGAGCCTCTGGGACGCCGAAACCAACGCCTTCGCCGATCCCACCGACGAGACGGAACGCAGCGATGTGTTCCGTTGGTTTCTCGGCGGGTGGATGCACCACACCCCGGACCTGATGCCCTGCTACGCCCCCACCGTCAACTCCTACAAGCGCTATCAGTCGCAGTCATGGGCTCCCACCCGTCTGGCATGGTCGACCGACAACCGCACCGCCGGGTTCCGCATCGTGGGATCGGGGCCGAGTCTGCGCATCGAATGCCGTATCCCGGGGGCCGATGTCAACCCTTATCTGGCCTACGCTGCGGCCCTCGCCAGTGGCCTCGACGGTATCAACAACAGGATCGAACCACCGGCCGAGTTCGATGGCGATGTCTACTCCGCAACCGAGATCCCCACCGTGGCGACCACACTGCGCGGGGCCAACGAACGCTTCCGGACCAGCGCCGACGCCCGCCGTCTGCTCGGCGACGACGTGGTCGACCACTACGGTTGGTTTTTCGCCAAGGAGTGCGAGGCCTACGAGCAGAGCGTCACCGACTGGGAGATGCGCCGCTACTTCGAGCGCATCTGACATGGCCGACGAGTCAGTGACCGAAGAACCGGTGCCGACCGAGCCGGATGCCCGTATCGGGGTGCTGTTGTGCGACCACGTGCCGGTCGACCTGCAGGTGTTGTCAGGCGGCGACTACGACCTCGTCTACCGGCACATGTTGCGGGCGGCCGATCCCCAACTCGACGTCGTCACCTACGCGGCAGTCGATGGTGACTTGCCGGCCTCACCCGACGAATGCGATGGCTGGATCATCACCGGTTCACATGACGATGCACTCTCCGGTGAGCCGTGGGTCGTGGCACTTCGCGAGTGGGTGGCGTCGGCAGTGGTCGGCGGTGCACGAATCGCCGGTGTCTGTTTCGGACACCAACTCGTGGCTGTGTCCTTGTGCGGTGCGGTCGGGCGGGCCGAGAAATGGCGGGTGGGCCCCCAGGACACCACCGTCGAGTCAACGCCCTGGTTCGATGGCGGCGACGTGAGACTGAACGCCATGCACCGCGATGTGGTGACCGAGTTGCCACCGGGAGCGCGAGCCATCGCCACCGGCACCACGTCGGAGTTTCCGGCCTACCTGGTGGGTGACAACGTGATGTGCGTGCAGGACCACCCCGAGTTCGACGCCCCGTACACGAGCGCACTCATCGATGCCCGCACCGATCGCATCGACCCGGCAACCGTCGAGTCGGCCCGCCACCGCCTCACCGTCGAGCCGACCGACGGCCCCATCGTCGGCCGGTGGCTGGTCGATTTCCTGCTCGATCGACGCATCCGTTGCTGAGCACAGGTCCTAATCGTCGGCCGTACATCTGCCGACCAAGAGAGCGTGGCCGACGATAGAGAGCGCACGAGCGCAAAGCGCGACACACTGCTCGCGATCCTCGCCGTGATGGCCACCATCGCCAGCGGAACATTCGCCTGGCGGGTGCTCACGGCTACCGACGCTCCGGTTGCCGCCCCGGAGCTTCCCGCCCCCAGCACCGTCGCATCGCCCGTGAATCTCTCCCCGACCGTCACCCGACCGATCCTGCCGCCCATCACTCTGGGACCGCTCGAGGCAATCGAGCCGACCATCGACGGTGTCGAACGCTCCGTCCGCGGGAACCTTGCGCCGTGGGAGAACCAAGCCGTCGATGTCGTGACCGGCGAACCACTGGCCACCGCCGACTTCAGCGCGGATATGACGTTGATCACCGCCGTTACCGACGCCGTACCGCCTCCCTGGTCCCTCGGCCCATTCGACTCGACCACGGTGCCCACCCCGGCTGGCGATGTCGCGGTCGACTGGGCCGAGAGCACCCAACCGTTCCGGGCCAGGAAACTGATCGGACCCGACGGCGCCCCCGTGGCCCGGATCCTGATCTTCGCAGGAACCAGCGAGGCCGGATTGAGCTACGTCCGCCAAGCGCGAGTGCGGTGGAACCCCGACGCCGTGGCCGATCACCTGACGCTCGCCGACACGGTCATGGTCACCGCGGTGGTACCCCCCGCCGCCGAAACCGGTGGCGGAATCTGGTTCGCATCCCTGTCGCGACGCGTCGCGGTACTCATCGAGGCCACCTCCACGTTCACCCAGCAGGACCTGGTCGGGTTCCTGATCCGGTGGCGATCATCGTTGATCGACGGCTGACCCCCGCTGGTCTGGCGGAACGGGTCGAAACAAACCCGTCTGTCTGGGTTCCTGAAGACGGTTGCGATCCATCCGTTCGACGACGCCCGACCCGTGGGGCGCCTTCTTGCGCAGCCGACACCTCCGATGTCGTCGACGCCCACCTCGTCGTCTGCGCGCTCCGCCTGGACGACGACATCCTCGCCGGCGACCCCGGCGATCTCACAACCCTGGCCGCTCCACTGGGTCCCGCAGCCCCAGCAATCTATTCTTGGCCCTGACGGACCGCGTCTTCCAACAAGCGTGTCGGAGAGCGGCCCGAAAAGCTCGTGGGTCGTTCCGGGCATTCTCGAGTTTTGCCTATTTCACCAGTTCAGAATGGTTGTCTCGACGGTATCGGCTCCGGCACGGCGACGGACGGCCAACGCTCGGCGAAGCCACACACGGCCTGAATCCCAATCGACCGCTCAACGATCGTGATCGAGCAGTTCGATCGGGCGGCTATTCGGCCTTACGAACGACGGCGTGCCCTTAACGTACGAGCTCGGCGATGGACCGGTTCTCATTGAGGTGCCCCCCCTACCCCGACGACCGGCTCCTGGCCGACGACCGTGGCAAGCTTCTGGAACGCCTCCAGAGTCGGTCGAGTTCCACCTCCCTCCATCCGAGCGATCGCCGACTGTGTGGTGCCCAGTTGATCGGCAAGCTCAGCTTGAGATAGGCCTGTTTCGGTACGCGGGCGGTAG
>QIIW01000011.1 GCA_003231645.1 Acidimicrobiia bacterium
ACGGGCACTGACCGCCTTGCGGGCCCGCTCGGCCGGATCGTTGGCGACGGTGCGGACCCGTCCGCCGAGCCCGGTGCTTCGCCGGACCTCTCCCAGAAGCGCCTCGCGTTCGTCCTGCAGGGCCTCGACGCGCCCGATGTCGGCGTCGTCGCCGGCCTGGTCGAGTTCCCGGCTGAGTCGATCGAGCCGGAGTCGGTAGGCGCCGAGTGCTTCGAGGTCGATCACCTGCTCGGGTGTCGACGAGTCGGATGATCCCGAGCCGGCCAGTTGGAGTGCCGGGATCTCGGTGCCCGGTCGACGGATCAGTTCGACTATGTCGGCGATTCCCTTCACGTGTCTGAGGCTTCCGGACTCGCCCCGCCACTCCACGGCCCAGATACCGCCGGTGCGCTTGAGCGTCGCCACCTCGCCCGGCGGCGCGGCCGCGGGTCCGGCTGAGCCCGCGGCGCGGCCGACGCGGCGACGGGCGGCTTCACCGGCCCGGGTCCAGACCACGGCCCCCAGGCGGCGGGCGATGGCGGTCGAGCGGTCCAGCAGCAGTGCCGCCCGCTCGTGGTCCCCGAGGGCTGCGGCGAGGATTCCGGCGGTGTGGTCGAAGGGACCGGCGAACGCCACGACCGCCCCGTTGACCCCGCAGCTTCCGGTCAGAGGCTCAACCTCATCGAGTAGTTCCTCACACAGTGGCCGGTCGCCCAGTGCCACGGCGGCGGCGGCCAGATGGGCCACGAGCACGGAACGCAGGTAGGAGCCCTCGTTGCGCCACCCGCCGGCGTCGGCCACCATCGCCACCTCTCGAGCGGCCGCGTCGAGATCGCCGGCCGCGGCGAGGGCACCGGCCGCGACGGCATGGGCATGGACCGGGGTGCCGGTCCAGTGGGCCACGGCGTCGACGGCGAGGCGGCGGTGTTCGCCGGGGTCGTCGAGGGCGCGTGCGAGGGCGACCCGATGCGACATGAGGACGTTGCCGGTGTCGGGTTCGTGGATGGTGGCACCGACCACGGCGGCTTCGTGCATGAGGGCGTCGGCGTCGTCGGTGCGGCCCTCGATCAGAGCCAGGGCCACGCGGCGGGTGAGCACCATGTAGCGGTCGCGCGGCTGGTCGCGCTGCTCAAGGATCGCGAACCAGCGATCGAGCACCGGTCGGAACCCCGGAGAGCCGGACTCAAGAAGACCGTTGGCCTGAAGCAGCAGGCCCTCTGCGTGTCGGTCGGTGTCGTGGAGGCGGGCGCCCACTTCGGCGATTTCGCGTCCGAGTTCGGCCCGTTCCGCGCCGGTGCCGGGCCCCCAGAGGATGTCGTGACGGGCGAGCAGGCACTCGGCGAGGGCGGCGTCGTCGCCGGTCGTGCGCCCGAGGGTGAGTGCTCTTTCGCTCAGCGGAGCGGCCCGCATCCGGTCCTCGGGCACGGAGTGCTGGAGTTCGCGGGCCAGGGCCGCGGTGAGGCGGGCTTCGTGAAGCAAATCGTTGCCGGCCACTGCGGCCAGGGCGTCGTCGAGTTGGGCGATCATCTCGTCGCGCCGGGTGGCGAAGCGGGCACCGAGCCGCTGGACAGCGAGCGCGATCTCGGCCTGTGCCCCCGGGTCGGGGGCGATGGCGGCGGCGTCGTGAAGGATGGTGCGGGCCACGTCGGGTGACCCGGCGCGGGCCACGTCCCCGGCCTCGGCTCGCAGCACGGCCACGAGTGTGGCCGGGGGAATGGTCAGCCCGGCGTCGATCGCCGCGGTGCGGGCCCGGCGCAGGTGGAATCCGGCCTCGCTGAAGGCCGAGCGTCGGCGGTCCTGCACCGCGGCGGCGAGGGCCCAGCGGATCGCCGGGTCGACTCCGGTGACGGTGATGGCTGCCGCGGTGTGGCGGGCGAGGTCACCCGGTTCGATGTGGCCGCCACGGCCCGCCCGCAGTTCCAGGCCCTGTGATATCAGGGCGTGGAGTTCCACCTGCCGGGAAACGCCGAGCGCGTCGTAGAGGGTTTCGCGAAAGAGGTCGTGGCTGAACCACTGATCGGAGTCGGGCCCGGTGCGGACGACCCCGGCGTCGTGTGCGGGTTCGAGCGACCGGATCGTCTCGATGGGGGTCGTGCCGGTGGCGTGTGCGATCACGTCGACCAGGATCCGGTTGCCGAGAACGCCGGCGGCGTCGAGCGCCGTGCGGGTTGTGGCCGGAAGGGACTCGAGGCGCCGGGCCACGGCTTCGGTGACCACGGCCGGCAGGGAGTTGTCGCCGAGTGCCGCGAGCCGTGCCAGTTCGGTGACGAACAACGGATGACCACCGGTGCGGCGATGCAACGTAGCCGCCTGTTCTTCGGTGATGGTCGGGTCGCCGAGGGTGATGACCAGTTCCCGTACTTCGTGTGGCGACAGGCCACCGATGTGGATTCGGTCGGCGTGGCTCGACACCTGGGTCAGTCGGGGGAGGTGGTCGGTGTCGATTTCGTCGTGCCGGTAGCCGCCGATCACGAGGAGACGGGCGGCCGGGGCGGCCGCGGCGACCTGCTCGAGCAGGTCGAGGGAGGACGGGTCGGCCCATTGCAGGTCATCGAGAACGATGATCACCTGGCGGTCGGCGGCGAGCGCTTCGAGCCACCGGACCGCGGCGTCGAGCAACAGGACACGGTCGCCGTCGGGTGCCGAGGCCGCGGCGTCGGGTATCGCGGTGCCGAATGATCGGACGACGGCGCGGAGCAGCTTGGCGTCGCGCCCGGCGGCACGCGTCGCGTCTTGGTCCCCGACGACGCGCACGAGGTCGTCGAAGGCCTGCATCCAGGGCCAAAATCCGGGGGCGCCCTCGCCGTGCCAGCAGGTTCCCCACCCCACGACCGGCGACCCCGGGGAGGCTTCGACCGCGGCCCGCATCAGGGTGGTCTTGCCCATTCCCGCCTCGCCGCTCACCAGCACGACGCCGCGACGTCCGTCGGCCGAAGCGGCGATGGCGTCGGCGAGACGACGACGCGGTTCGGCCCTGCCGACCATGGGGACGTCTCGGTGTTTCGCCATTCCCGCGCTCCCCTCTCGCTCACACCAGGCGATCGCCAGACGGAATCTGGCGGGATCGTCGCGAGTCTGGCGCCATGAGTATGACAGCCGTTCAACAGGAGGAAAAGTGTCATGGCGTTCGATCCGGACAAGTACAAGCAGACCACCCGCCGGCAGTGGGAGGACTACGCCGAGGGCTGGAACGCCTGGGCACCGCTGCTCGAATCGTGGTTGGGTGACGCCACCGAGCGCATGCTCGACATGGCCGGCGTAGGTGCGGGAAGCCGTGTCGTGGACGTGGCGGCCGGTGCCGGCGGCCAGAGCATCGCCGCCGCCCGCCGGGTCGGTCCGGACGGTTCGGTGTTGGCCACCGACCTGTCGCCCACCATCCTGGCCTACGCCGCCAAGGCAGCGGCCGATGTCGGCCTCGACAACCTGAGCACCCAAGAGCTCGACGGCGAGAAGCTGACGGAACTGCCCACCGGCTCGTTCGACGCCGCCATCTCCAGAGTGGGGTTCATCTACTTCCCGGACCGCCACGCGGCGCTCACCGGCATTCACCATGCCCTGGGCGAGGGGGGACGATTCGCCACCGTGACCTACTCGACGGCGGCCACCAACGAGTTCTTCTCGATCCCGGTGAAGCTGATCCGGGAGGCGGCTGAGCTACCGGCCCCGCAGCCCGGCCGGCCCGGGCCGTTCAGCCTGGCCGACCCGGCGGTGCTCGAGGGCGAGCTGATTGCCGCCGGTTTCCACGACGTGGAGGTGCAGGTGGTCGACGCCCCGGTGCGTCTGTCGTCGGCGGCCGAGTGCGTGCGTTTCGAGCGGGAGTCGTTCGGGGCCCTGCATCAGATGCTCGGTGGTCTCGATCCCGACGCACGCGAGCAGGTGTGGGCCGACATGGAGACAGAGCTGCGCAGGTTCGAGACCGACGAGGGTTTCGTCGGCCCGTGTGAACTCGTGATCGCCGGAGCGGCCAGGTGAGCGGCGGCAGGGAGCTCACGGTGACCGCCGTGCAGGTCGCTCCGGCCTATCTCGACCGTGACGCAACGCTGCAGATCGTCGTCGAGCAGGTGGACAAGGCCGCCGCGGACGGCGCCGGTCTGGTGCTGTTCCCCGAGTCGTTCGTGCCGGGCTATCCCGACTGGCTGTGGCGCCACAAGCCGTGGAGTGACAGCGAGTGGTACGCCCGGTTCGCCGATCAGGCGATCGTTGTCGACGGCCCGATGCTCGATCCGGTGCGGTCCGCGGCCAAGGACGCCGGCGTGTGGGTTGCTCTGGGGATCACCGAACGTGACGGGGGCACGCTCTACAACGCTGTTGTCTACATTGACGCCAACGGTGAGGTCGCAGGGCTGCACCGCAAGCTCATCCCGACCGGCGCCGAGCGTCTCGTCTGGGGCAACGGTCAGGGGCCGGTGCTCACGGTGGTCGACATCGACGGCGTGAAGGTCGGCTCTCTCATCTGCTGGGAGAACTACATGCCGCTGGCCCGGGCCGCCATGTATGAACAGGGGATCGACGTGCTACTGGCCCCCACTTGGGACAACAGCGACGAGTGGGTGCCGACGCTTCGTCACATCGCCAAGGAGGGCCAGGTGTTCGTGGTGGGGGTCACCGCCCATCTGCGGGGCAGCGACGTGCCCCGTGACCTGCCCGGCGCCGACGAGATCTACGGAGGCGACGACGACTGGATGTCGAAGGGCAACACAACGATCGTGGCTCCCGGCGGCGGGATCCTCGCCGGGCCGCTCGTGGGTGAGCCGGGCACCGTGTCGGCGACCCTCGACCTCGACCGTGTTGTTGCCGGTCGCCGTTCGTTCGATCCCTGCGGGCACTATTCCCGACCCGACATCCTCTCGCTGACCATCAACAGAAGCGGAGACCACGACAAGTGATTCCCGCCGATCGACCATGCGGCGTCCGGTCAGGTGCTGAGCGCGGCGACCCCGACGGTGAGAACAAGCACGGCGAGCGTGACGGCCATCGCCATCACTGAGAGGACCACTGCTCGGCTCATCGTGTGGAAGTCGGAGGCCAGTGACGAGATCTGGGTCTGGATCCCCGATATCTGGGTCTGGATCCCGTCGAACCGGCTGTCCATGCGCCCCTCGATCCGGTCGAACTTCTCATCGATCCGCACGAACCTCTCGTCCATTCGTTCGAACCTCTCGTCGATTCGTTCGAATTGCCGGTTCATCTCCGTGCTGCGGGCGATGTCTGACCAGTCGAACGGTGGCATGGACTCAAGTATGGCATCGGCTGTTTCCTCGTCAAGATCGTGTTCTATCAACCAGGTTCTGAACCGCAGCCGTGACCCGTAGCGAGATGGCATGACGTCTCCTCGGTGAAATGATTCATGGAGGGGAAGTTGCGGCCACGGTAGGTGTGGGGTGCGACAGTCGGCCGGTCAGCTGGCGGCACCGGCCTTGGCGGCCGTCTCGAGATCGTCGAGGAAGCCTGAGAAGCCCTTCTTGAACTGCTTGTCGAGCACGGGTCCGAGCAGTGAACCGAGCGGTCCGAACCTGGGCTGGTAGTCGTAGCTGACTTCGAAACTGGTTTCGTCGCCGGCGTCGGTCATGGAGAAGGAGGCCAGGCCGCTCTTGATGGGGAGTTTCTTGGCGCTGTCGATCGAGATTGCGATTTTCGTGCCGGGCTCCCATTCGCGGATGGTCTCTTCGAGACCACCGAGGGGCGCGAGGTCGCAGTGACGCGAGGCGCCGACTCCTTCGGTCGCTTCGCTGGTCGACACGCTGTTGGTGACACCCGAGTTCCACCGTGAGATGTTGGGGAAATCGGCCAGAATGTCCCAGATGGCGGACTTGTCGGCGGCGATGGTGCGGGTGAGTGTCACGTTTCTCATGCTTGGTCCTGTCGGGGCGTCCGGTATTGGGTACCGAACGGTATCGAAAAACAAGCGAATTCGACACCGGCTGGTATCAATTCTCTGTGTTTCGCCTAGCATCGGCTTTGTGAGTGGTGTCGGCACGAGGCCGCGGGGTCGCCCCCGCATGTTCGACGAAGAGTCGGTTCTTGATCAGGTGACCGATGTTTTCTGGCGTCAGGGATACGCGAACACCTCGGTCTCGGACCTGGCGGAAGCGACCGGTGTGCACAAGCCGAGCCTCTATCGGGTGTTCGGCAACAAGGAGGAGATGTTCGCCCGGGTCCTGCACCGGTATCTCGACGACCGGCTCGAGATGTTCACCTCGATCATCTCCGAGTCGGGCCCGGGCATCGACGGAATCCATGCCTTCCTCGAGCGTCTCCGCCAGGACCTCACCTCGGGTGCCATACCCGGCGGATGCCTGCTGGTCAGCTCGTCCACCGAGTTGTGCGGCAGCACCCCGGGTTTCGACGGCTTCGGGCTGGCTCACCGTGACGGTCTGCGGGAACGGGTCCGGGTGCTGATCCGCCGGGCCGAGCCGACCGATCCGGCCGCTGCCGGCACCGACGATGTCGCCGCCGTCACCGATCGACGCACCGATCTTTTCGTCATGTTCATGCTCGGGCTCGATGTGACCATCCGGGGCGGAGCCGACCAGGACGAGATCGGCCGGGCCCTCGACTCCATGCACGCCACAGTGGAAACCTGGCGTTCCTGCCTGCCATGATGCTGATGTGGTCGGGCTTTCATCCGGGCCGGGCGGCGGCGAGATCGGCGGTCAGCCGCGCCGTGGTCTCCGGGTCGACTCCGGCTTCGGCCGCGTGGTCGGGCCACTGGTCGACCGCCTCGAGGACCTCGGCGACGATCTGCCGGTAGCCGCCGACCCGAAACTTGTCGGCGAACCGATGCAGGTCGTCGACGCCGATGTTTTCGCGTTTGCCTTCGAGGCTCATCTGATGCCGGTCGGTCCACCGCCCTGAGGGGTTGTGGGCATGGGTGATGTCGTAGGCGGGGGCGAGTCGCCAGTCGCCGTGTTGGGGTAGCAGGAACGCCAGGTTCTTGGTGTGGTCGTCGCGGTTGAGCGCCGCGATGTTGAACACGATGCGACGAAATGCCTGTTCCCGAGCCGCGTCGCCCAGGCCGAGTTCGTCGATCACCCCGAGGTACTGCGCGTAGCTGTGGGCGCCGGGCATGTTGAAGTCGAGCCCGGCGATGCCGCACAGGGTCTGCATGTGGACGCGGCCACCGTCGGCAAGCCGATCGAAGCGCCGGGTCATGAAATGGGTGCGCGGCCCTTCGGGGAGCAACCGGCATTCGGCCATGGTGACGCCGGCCGCGGTGGCCATGAGGTGGTAGGCGTATTCGATCAGGCCGTAGCCGCCGCCGTAGCCGTGGCCGGTGGCGAGTTCGTGGTTCTCCCGGGTCGGGTCGGACCCGACGCCGTCGAGCTTGATCAGCCAGTGTTCGAAACCCTCGGGTGCGTCGAGTTGCCCCGAGCGGATCTGGCCGGTTGCCGGGTTGTAGGCGACGACGGCTTTGGCTCGGGCGCCGCCGGCCGACGTCCCGACCTGGATCAGTTCGTGGAGCGCGTCCTCGGGGGCGGTGTCGAGGTCGCCGGTCAGCGCGGATCGGGCGGCGGTCACCAGGTCGGCGAGCTGCAGCGCGGTTGCGTCGTCGGGTCGGGGGCCGGTCGGGGGCCGGAACTCGAGGGCCCCCATGCTTCGGTCGGCAGCGTAGGCGAGGCGGTCGAGCGGGGTGATGTCGGAGTCGCGGATGCCCTGTTCTCGCATCCAGGTATTGACGAGGGCGTTGCCGAAACGGTCGGGGAGACTGTCGGCGATCATCGCCGGGAGGCGTAGGAACGTCTCGGGGGCGAGACCGGGGAAGACGAACGTGCCCGGCTGATTGGGCATCAGCAGGGGTGAGAGTTGTGGTCCGTCGGCCACCCAGGCGGGGTCGTATTCGAAGGCGTGGAACTCGGTGACGGGGTCGAGGGCGACGGCTCCGACGGTGCGGCCCCAGGCCCGTACCTCGACGACGTCGACCGGTGTGTAGCTCACGACACCGCGGATGTCGGCCGGGCCCGTCTGCGCCGGCGGGCTTCGCGGCGTTGCTGGTCTCGCAGCAGCTGCATCGGACTGATGGCCGGGGCGGGGGGGGCGAAGGAGTCGAGCCAGTCTTCGCGGCCGAGCGCCCGTGCGATTCGAATCAGTGAGCCGATGCTTCCGCCTTCGCCGTTCTCGATACGGCCGACGGTGGTGCGGTCGATGTTGGCCCGTCGGGCCACCTCGGCCTGGGTGACGTCTTGTCGGAGCCGCAACTCGCGGATTTGGCGACCCAGCCGCTGTTCCCATTCGTCGGATGTGAAGCTGTGGAAGTCCATCGTTGTCTCCGATCCGAGGAGTGTATGATGCGATAATACAGCTTCTGTGGATATTGACAAGCGGTACGGGTGCATAATGATACGAAGTCACAGCATCAGCGGCCGGATGTTGGGTCAGAACATCCAGCCGGGTACGGGCCTTGGGAGAAGGAACGCCTCGTCGAGTTCGGCGAGCAACTCGGCGGGGGCATCGATCCGGTCGGACACGGCGATGACCGACGCCGGGCGTACCCCTAACCACAACCTGGAGAATGGACCGACCCCGGTGCTCAAAGTGGGCAGGCCGGCGGTGTGCCCGCGGGTGGCGCTGCTGTCGGCCCCGATCACGACTGTGTAGTCGCCGGCCACACCCCGCCAATCACCGGTGAGATGTTCCTCGAGTGGGTCGCTGAGCATGAGGTTGAACCGCACCGGTTGCCCGGGCCAGTGCCGAGCCGCGACGCATGTCTGCACGTCGAGCATCCGCAGTTGCCACCATGCGATCGAACGGTTGAACGATTCGTGGTCGGACCTCTCCGACCGTGAACGTTCACGCATCGGGTTCCTCAACAGCGCTTGAAGTTGCACATGGGCCGGTTCGATGATCTTGACCGAGTGGATCTGATCGCTCAGCTCGCGCAGAAGTCGCAGAAGTTCGAGCAACTGATCGGTGCTCCGATAAGCAATGGCATCGATTCTCAACGGCCCGTGGTCGCCTTTCAGTCGGCCGAAGAGAAAATGGGTGAGTGTGCCGTTGTCGTCGCGATAGCCGAGTGCGAACGGGTTGTCGGCGAGGGCGACTTCACCCTCGGTGTGCCCGGGGGCAGCGATCACGACCGAACCGTGCGACAGCATCCGGTTGGTAAGGGCCTCGTGCATGTCGCCCCAGTCGTCCTTGCCCAAACGGGTCGGGGCCCGGTAGGGGACATGGTCGACCATCAGCGCCGACGGGTCGAACGACAGTTGATGGTCGTAGGCCGCGGTGCCGAAGCCGAGCAGATCGTAGAAACCCTGTTCAAAGATGCCGAGTGCGGCGACGGCATGTCCGGCGGTTGCGGCCTGCTCGAGGGACCGTGCGGTCATCGTCGAGGCGAGCCCTTGCTTACGCCCGATGTGGCTCGTGGTCACTGCGGTGACCACGCACAACGCCAGATCGGTCGACTGGTAACGGATGGTGCCCGGTGCCCATCGCACCATGCACTCGGCGTCGTCGCCGAGTAGGCCGACCTCGGTGTTGGCCGAGGCGAGGATCCCTCTCATGGCCGGTGCCTTGTCAACGCTGTCCAGCCATCCGACTTCGAGCCAGATCCGGATTACGGCGTCGAGATCAAGCGCTTCGTCGTACGGTCGAATCGTGTGGTTCATGGCGGCCAGCATCGCGCGGCAGTGTCGGGACCGGGGCCGATATTCGTCCCCGGTCCGGGTCGGGTCGGTTTCACATCTCCCAGTAGGTGGCCTCGAAGGCCGCGCCGGGGCTCATTCAGATCGGCTGGTCCAGGCGGCGGGCGGCACCGTCGCGGTGGTGGCAATACCAGGCCGGTCCGAGACGGACCTGCACGAAGTCGCCGTTCGTGGCGGCCCTCGAGTGACGGTCTTCCCATGCGGCGACCAGGCCGGTGGCGAGATGCGATTCGTGCACGGGAACCAGCTCGACATCGAGCGACTCGTGGGTGTCGGGTCGCACACCGCCGAAGTCACGAACATCGCCGGCAAGCGCCGCGATGATCTTGGCCTGAGCGTCGAGGTCGCCCTCGAGCACCACGAGATCGGGGTGGGACCAGCTCTCGGTGATCCCGACCGTGTAGGTCCAGTCGGAGTCGTCGCCGCTCACCTGTTGGATCAGGTAACCATGCACCCGGATCGTGAGATCCGCGTGGCGTCTGATCTCTTCCCAACTGTGTCCTTCGCATCTCATGCACATGCGGTCAGCCTGCCCATGGGGTGTGACAATGGGGTGTGACATCGAACAGCGGGGGTTGGAGTCGGGCCGGAAGATCGATCATCAGATCGTGGCGGAGCGAGCGGCCATTCGTGGTGACGACCTTGCCGGGCTTCTTTCCCGAGAGATGTCGACGCAGGCGATACTCCGGATCGTTCGATGTCTCACCGACGTAGACCGTTTCCCCCCTGGGTGCGCGACAAGAAGGCCGGTGTCACGTTCGACTATTGAGGTGCGTCCCGCGGGCCCGCCCCCCACAGGGCACTGATCGGGACCATGTGCATACGATCGCCAACGACCAACGTCTGCTCGCCGGTATGGAGGAGAATGCCGGCGCGAAATGCCCCGGGCGATATTGCGTCGAGCTTGTCGCGGAACCATTCCAGGTGGCGCAGCATTGCCGGCGACGGTGAACTGGTGGCCTTGATCTCGATGCTCACCATCGCACCGTCGTTCCTCTCCATGAGTAGATCGATCTTCCGCTGGTGATTGTCTCTGTAGTGAGACATCTCGACTCGGGTGGTGGCGGACGTGAGCTGCCGGCGAACCTCGTTGATGACGAAAGACTCGACCAGCGGTCCTGTTGCCGGTGAGGTTGGCGAGGCGATCGTCTCTGGGCTCGCCCCGATGAGGTGGGCGGCGAGCCCGGTGTCGCTCACGTGGATCTTCGGCCGACGCACCGCACGACCTGAGAGATTTCGGACCAGGCCGGCACCCGGTGGATCAGGAAGACTGACTCCAGCCACTCGAGGTATGTGTTGATCGTGGCCCGGTTGATCCCGAGCGAGCGAGAGGCGTTGGAGATGTTGAACTCGTTGCTGGTCAGGCCCGCTCCCCAACGCAGAAGACGGGGGAGCGACGCGACCTTGCGAATGTCTGCCAGTTCAGCGATGTCGCGTTGGGTGACTGTCTCGACGTAGCTCTCGAACCAGCCGTCTCGTGCGCCGTCGGGCATCCGCACCGCTTCGGGATACCCGCCGCGGCAGATGAGTTCGAAGAGCGTGCTTCTGGGTGTCGAGGCGGAGGATCTGGACCCGGGCGCTTCGTCGAACCAGGTCATGACATTGGGCGTCGTCTCGCTCAGTTCGCACTCCGAGAATGGGTCGAGTCGAAGGATTCGTGCCCTGCCGGCCAGCGATTCGCTTATGACGGGGACTGTCAGGAAATTGGTTGAGCCAGTGAGAATGAAGCGTCCCGGGGTCGGATCGTCGTCAACCATTTGCTCCACTGCTCGCACCAAGCGGTCGCCGCCCAACTGCACCTCGTCGACTGCCAGCGGGGTGCGATACGCGGCCAGAAATTCTTGGGGATCGGCCAGGGCCGCCGAGCGTGTCGCCTCGTCATCGAAGCTGACATAACTTCCGCCTCGGTCGGCGACGGTGGCCTTGGTCAGAGTGGTCTTTCCGCTCTGACGAGCCCCATGCACAACGACGACCCTGAAGGCATCGAGCGCCTCTTCGAGTCGGGGCTGGAGATGGCGTGTGATGATCGTGGTCACGCCCTCAGGGCACCGTCCAATCGACATTCCGTACAGTCACTAATCGACATGTCGTACAACAAACGGGCTTCAACGGAGCTCGACTCGGCCCGACCCTGTTCTTTGAGGAATGCCCCGTGCTGCGCCGCGAATCGCTTCCAGGCTCGTTCGCGACGGATTCGAACCTTGTTGCGTTGCCGATAGCGTTCCTTTTGGGCCAGTTGCCAAGTGGCGCCCTTCCGGGGTACCGGCGGCGGATACCGGCGGGCGCACCGGAATGTCGTTGAGGTGCCCGGGTGCTTCGAGCCGTATCAGGAGTAGCGAGAACCGGGGTGAAAGCGTCCCCGCGGGGACGTGTCCGGCGACTCATCGGACGGTGGTGGGACGCCAACGCGGAGGAACGCGTCGACCTCATGGATCTGCTCGACGAGGTACGGGCCAAGCTGGACGATGAGTTGCCGCCGGATGGCTACAACGTGGGGTTCAACGACGGTGATGCCGCTGGGCAGACGGTCGGTCACCTCCACATCCATCTGATCCCCAGGTGGGACGGCGACATGGACGACCCTCGCGGTGGGGTGCGCCATGTGATCCTGTCCAAGGGCAACTACTTGCGTCCAGCCGAGTCGCGGGCTCAGACCGCGCCGGGTCTTGTCGATGGAATCGACGACCGGTTCCCTCATCTCGAACTCACGCGATTGTTCGACAGCCGGCGCTTCGACCGAGCGGACCTGGTCGTGAGCTTCATCATGCGTTCCGGTCTTCGACTGTTGGACGACAGAATCGAGACTGCTCGACCTCGGAGATTTCTCGAACGGCAGGCTCGAGACGCGTGTCTTTCAGGATCCGATCGGCAGTTTCCACCCCAAGAGTTACCTCTTCCATTCGTGCAGCTGTCCCGACGAGGTCGGCTTTGCCGACTTGATTGAGTTCTTCACGGAGGGGGTCCGTGATTGCACCGCATCGGTGTACGCAGAGAACTCCCCGGCGGGCATCTGGCCCGGCGGAGCGAGAGACCGGTTACCAGCGTCTCATGCGGTAGTTGGCCCTATTACTGCTTGTTCAT
>QIIW01000122.1 GCA_003231645.1 Acidimicrobiia bacterium
GCGATCGACCCGATTCGTCATCGCCTGACCGAGTTCGTTCGTCGCAGCGACGATGGTGACGAACCCGACTCGACCGAGATGACCGATGCGGTCCGGGCGATGTACCGCGAATCGCGGTCCAGGCGAGCCCCCGAAGCGGCGGCCGCGGCGGTGGTCGCGGTCGAGGGTCTGGTGGTGATCGCCGCGGGTCCGTCGAAGGTCAGGTGGGTGGTCGAACCCGACGGGCCGTGCGGTCCCGATTGCGCCGACAACGCCCTGGCCGGCGAAGTCGAACCGGGGGAACCGTTCCCGACGGGCGACACCCATCCTCCCGTTCACGTTGCGTGCACCTGCCGGCTCGTGCCGGTTGCAACCTAGGGCTATCCGATAGGGTTCCGGTCTGATGCATTCAGTCGACGATCAACGCCCTCGTGGACGGAGTCGAATCGGCACTCGTGGACGAGTCATACTTGTCGTGGCGGTTGTCGCGTTCTTCGTTCTGCTGACCTCCCTGCGGGGAATTGCCAGCTTCTACACCGACTATCTCTGGTTCGATTCGCTGGGATTCACCTCGGTCTGGCGTGGCGTCCTCGGGGCGAAGGTGGTGCTCACGCTGATCTTCGGCGGTGTCTTCTTCGTCTTGATGTGGGGCAACCTGATGATCGCCGACCACGTCGCGCCCTCGTTCAGGGAACCCGGTCCCGAAGAAGAGCTGCTGTTGCGCTACCACGAGGTCGTCGACGGCCACAGCCGCTCGATCCGTACCGCGGCATCGGCCTTGTTCGCGCTGGTGGCGGCGGCCGGCGTCAGCAGCCAGTGGGAATCGTGGCTGTTGTTCGTCAACGGCAAGAACTTCGGAATCGAGGACCCCCAGTTCCACAAGGACCTCGGGTTCTACGTGTTCCGGTTGCCATTCCTGAGCTTCCTCGTGAGCTGGGCGTTCGCGGCATTGGTGATCGTCTTCATCATCACGGTGATCGCCCACTACCTCAACGGTGGAATCCGTATCCAGGTCACCGGCCGCGAACGGGTCATACCGGCGGTCAAGGTCCACTTGTCGGCGATTCTGGCCGCGCTGGCCCTCGTGAAGGCGGCCGACTATTGGCTGGCCCGCTACGAACTCACCGTCTCGCGTCGGGGTGTGGTCGACGGGGCCCTCTACACCGACGTGAAAGCCCAGTTGCCGGCGATCAATCTGCTGATTCTCATTTCGTTGTTCGCCGTCGTGTTGCTGGTGATCAACATCCGCCGTCGCGGTTGGGTGCTGCCGGCGTTGGCGGTTGGCCTCTGGGCATTCGTGGCGATCGTCGTCGGCGGCATATATCCGGCGTTCGTACAGCGGTTCCAGGTGCAGCCCAACGAGACAACCCGGGAGGCGCTCTACACCCAACGAAACATCGATGCCACCCGGGTCGCCTACGATCTCGTGCCCGGCAAGAACATCACCCGGCCGGCGTTCGACTACACCGATGTCCTCACCGCCGACCAGATCCGGGCCAACTCGAGCACCGTGCGCAACGCCCGTCTGCTCGACCCCACCGTCGTCGACCCCACTTTCGAACGGGTGCAGGTGGAACGTGAGTTCTATGCGTTCCCCGGCGTCCTCGACACCGACCGTTACACGATCAACGGAAAGACAACCCAGGTACTTCTGGCGGCCCGCGAACTCAAACTCAACAATCTGAGCTGGGAACGTGAGCACGTCCGGCTCACCCATGGCTACGGCATCGCACTGGCGAAGGCCAACGCCACCACCACGGAGGGTCGCCCGGAGTTCTTGGTGGGTGGCCTTCCGACCGTGGTCGAACCCGAGATCGATATGAAGCTCACCCAGCCGCAGATATACCACGGCGAGGGCATGAGCGGATATGCGCTGGTCCACACCACCGTTTCCGAGGTCGACTACGTCGACAGCCTCACCGGCAAAGACGTTCCCACGTCCTACGCCGGCAAGAGCGGCGTGAACATGGGCTCGTTCATCAGGCGGGCCGCCTTCGCTCTGAGGTTCGGGAAGATCGATCCGCTGATTTCCAACTTTGTCGACAAGGACACGCGTGTCATCTACGTGCGCGATGTACGCGATCGCGTGGCCAAGATCGCACCGTTCCTGAAGCTCGACTCCAACACCTATCCCGTGGTGGCCAACGGCCGGATCTACTACGTGATCGATGCCTACACCACCACCAACCGATATCCCTACTCGCAGCGGGCCGAGAACTCGCACCTGCGGGCTGGGGGCCTGGCCGGATCGAGTTTCAACTACGTGAGCAACTCCGTGAAGGCGGTGGTCGACTCCTACGACGGCACGGTGTGGCTCTACGTGATGCCGGTCGGCGACCCGATCATCGCGGCTTGGCGTTCGGCATTCCCGAAGCTGTTCACCGATTACTCCGAGATGCCCCAGCAGCTCAAGGAGCACGTCCGCTACCCCCAGGACCTGTTCCGGGTTCAGACCAACATGTGGGCCACCTACCAGATCAGCGATCCCACGGCGTTCATCATCGGCACCGGTCGCTGGTCGGTGGCCCAGGATCCGGGCCGTTCGGTCAAAGCCGGAGGCAGCGCGGTCACCACCGTCAACGCCGATACCGGTGCCGTCACCACCCGTGAGGCCCGTATCAAGCCCTACTACACACTTCTGCGTCTGCCGGGCGAGGACAAGACCTCCTATGTCACGCTGCGGACCTTCGTGCCCTACGACATTAACGATGATCGCCGTGAGCTCGAGGCGTTCATGGTCGGCGAGACCCGTCCCGATGGCACCAGTCGGCTGGTTTCCTATGAGGTCACCGGGTCGCAGGCCCCCGGCCCGGTTCTGGTTGCCTCGGCGATCGCCCAGAACCAGGAGATCTCGAGCCAGTTGACCCTGCTCAACGACTCCGGTTCCACGGTCGTGTTCGGCGATCTGCTGCTGTTACCGATCGACAATTCGATTCTTTGGATCCGTCCGCTCTACGTGGCGGCCGAGGGCACCAGTGTGCCCACACTCGAGTTCGTGATCGCGGCGGTCGGCGAGGGCGAGAACATCGCGCTCGGCCAGAACCTCGACGACGCGCTCTCCCTGCTGTATCCCGGGCAGGACTTCAGCGGCGTTCTCGACGACTCGGTGGTCTCGCCGCTGAGTCAAGCCCCACCGACCGAACCCGGCGCGACGCCGAGCACTCCGCCGACCACGACCCTACCGGCCGACCTGGTCGGTGTGCTCAACAAGATCGAGGCCGAGCGTTCTGCGGCCCGCGTCGCGCTGTCGGCCGATCCGCCCGACTATCAGGCTTGGGCCACCGCCCAGGAGGAAGTCGATCGTCTGCTGGCACAAGCCCGCTCGCTGGCCGGTGCGGGTCCGCCATCGACCCCCACCGTCAATCCGGGCGAGGTCAACGCCTGAGCCGGTCGTTGCGGGCTCGTCTGCCGCCGAAGCTCGACGGACCCGGTGCCGACGAGGCGGCTTCGCGTGCATCCGACTGAACGAGTTCGGTCCGACGGTCGAACTAGCATCACCGCATTCCTCAGATGGGAGAGCGATCCGGATGCGAGCGAGTCGAGTCTTGGCGTTGGTGGCCGTCCTGGTGGTCGTGGCCGCGGCCTGTGGCGGAGGGTCGGACAACTCATCGGAGTCGGCCGGGTCGACATCCAGCACCGTGACGGTGACCACCGAACTCGCCACCACCACGCCACCGACCACCGCGCCTGTGCCCGAGGGCGGCACCGGGATCCGGGGCCTGCACATCGAGAAGGTGGTGTTCGGCGCCGACGGTTACGTGCAGATCACCAACACCGGCGACACCGAAATCTCGCTCGACGGTCTCTGGTTGTGCCAGTTCCCCAAGTATGTGCCGCTGTCGGGAACCATCGCGGCCGGCAGCACGTTGCCGATCTCGGCTGCCGATCTCGGCGGGCTGTCGCCCGATGGCGGCGAGGCCGCTCTCTACAAGGATCGCCAGTTCGATTCGCCGACGTCGATCTTCGACTACGTGGGATGGGGCACCGGGGGCCGGTGCGGCGAAATCGCCGCCCAGGCCGGAATCTGGCCGCAGGGCGTGACCGTGTCGGCTCCGTCCGATTTCATCGAGCTCGGTGGCGCACCCGGCGATCCTGAGGCCTGGGGCTAGTCGGCCGACGCCAGCATCCGGCCCAGCCGGGAGCGGTGCGCATCGTCGAACAAGGCGGCGTCGATGCTCAGGGCGTCGAGGGCTGGCACCAGCACACCCATCTCCGACCTGAACACGACGTGGGCCGGGTCGATGAGCGATGGATGGGTGGCACCCATGGCGTGGCTGAGCGAACGGAGTTCGCGGTGTAGGGCGGTCACGTAGTTGCCGAGTCGGACCGCCTTGTCGGTGGGGTCCAGCCCTCGACTCAGCCACCGGTTCTGGGTGGCGACGCCGGTGGGGCAGCGGCCGGTGTGACAACGCTGGGATTGGACACAACCGATGGCGAGCATGGCCTCACGTCCGACGTTGATCATGTCGACCCCCATCGACATCGCCACGACCGTGTCGGTGGCGAACCCGAGGCGGCCGGAACCGATGAACGCGATCTTCTCGTGGAGATCGCTGTCGGCGAACGCCCGGAACACGATCGGGAAGGCGTTGCGGAACGGCAACGCGACATGGTCGGCGAATGTGCTCGGGGCGGCGCCGCTGCCGCCTTCTGAGCCGTCGACGGTGACGAAGTCGGGGCCGCGGCCGGTGGCCGCCATGTGAGCGGCGAGGTCGTGCCAGAACCGATGCTCGCCGATCGCCGACTTGATCCCTACCGGTAGTCCCGTGGCCCCGGCGACGCGTTCGACGAAATCGACCAGGCCGGCGACGTCGTCGAATTCGACGTGTCGGCTCGGACTGTGAACGGTGACACCGACCGGCACCCCTCTCGCCGTCGCGATCTCGTCGGTGACCTTGGCGGCCGGTAGCACCCCGCCGAGACCGGGCTTCGCCCCCTGGCTCAGTTTGATCTCGATCGCCTTGACCGGGGCGGGACCGATCGATTCGATGACCTTGTCGAGTGAGAAGTTTCCGGAGGCGTCGCGGGCTCCGAAGTAGCCGGTGCCGATCTGGAAGATCAGATCTCCACCCTTTCGGTGGTGAACACTGATGCCGCCCTCGCCCGTATTCTGCATGCAACCGGCCAGCGCCACCCCTCGGTTGATCGCCTCGATCGCCGGCCCGGACAATGAACCGAAGCTCATGGCCGATGTGTTGATGATCGACCGCGGTCGAAACGCGTGTTCGCGGTCTCGCCAGCCGCCGAGGATCTTGGTGCTGGGGATCAAATCGTCGGGTGTGGTGTCGACGGCCGGAAACGCCGCGTGGCGAAGAAAGACGTAGCCATCGGCGTCGAGGTCGTTGTCGGTCCCGAACCCGAAGTACGGGTTCTGCGATTTCGCCGACGCGTAGATCCAGCGCCGCTGATCGCGATTGAACGGCAACTCCTCGTCGTTGTCGGCCACGACGTACTGGCGGAGTTCGGGTCCGGCCGATTCGAGGAGGTATCGCAGATGACCCACCACCGGGAAGTTCCGCAGGATCGCGTGTCGCTTCTGGGTGATGTCGTGGATGGCAACGACCAGGATACTCGCAGCCACGACGACGATGATCCACAGCCACCATGTCATGGCGGCGAAACTACCGGCTCGCCGGGTCGTCGGCGTGGTTCCTGCTCACCGAAACCACCGAACCGCCGTGGCTCTGGGGGCGGGCCACGGCGGATCGGTTGGGAGGGAGGTCGGTCGGGGTGACGGACACCCCGGGTTCCGGCGGGTCAGACGGCGGCGATGGCGTCCTTCAGGGCCTGGACTGCGGCCTTGCCGGTCTCCCACCCGGATCTCATCTGCTCGGCGCTGGTGCGGATCGCCGCACGTGCGTTGTCGAGGGTGACGGCTCCGGGCCCCTCGTTGAAGCCGGCCGGGGTCACGGCAAGAACGGAGTCGGCGACACCTTCGACACCCGACATGGCGGTCGCGAACTGCTCTACGGCCCGATCACGAAGCGCCACGGCCTCGGAGACGTCGGCTCCGGCCTCCTTGGCCCGGGCGACAGCCTCGTCGAATCGGGCGGTCAGCGCCGCGATTCTCTCGTCGGCCGAGGAGATCCGGTCGGCGGCGGCGGTCAGACGGACCTGGGGTACGACCACCAGGTAAACCCGGTATCCGGGAGCGATCGTCAGGCAGAGTTTACGGACCTCACGGGGGTCCTCCGAGTTGATGATCCCGTCCTTGAGGGATCGTAGCCCGGAGTCGGTACGACCGATTATCGACTCCAGGGTGGCGACGTGACTTTCGGTGACGAAGTCGACTTCGTCGAGCCGGGCCTGGGCCTTGGCCAGGGTGTCGAGACGCCTGTCGACCGCCTGGACGCATCGGTCCTTGGCGTTCTCGACGTCGATACGGGTGGCGGTGTCGGTGCCGTCGGTGGTCGTGGTCTGGGCGAATGCCGGGCCGGCGAACCCGAGGGTCAGGCCGGCGACGAGCAGTGCGCCGATGATGCGTGGGAGTCGGATTCTCATTATGACTTCTCCTGGAGTTGGGGATGGGTGTTGGAGGAACCGGGGGGACTAGTTGCCGGCTTGGGCAGTGGAGGCCGCATCGGCCGCCAGGTCACCCATGACGCTGTTGATGTCCTGGCCGAGCCCGGCGAGAAGGGCGTCGAGGTCGGCGACGGCCGCGCTCGTGGCATCGATGGCTGCCTGGTTGTCGACGGCGGTGCCGGCCGTGTCGGCGGCGGAGGTCGTGTCCGTGCCGGCGGTCGTGGAGGTGGGTGCTGTCACGACTGCTGCTGTCGTGGTGGTCACCGTTGGCGTCGTGAGGGCGGCGGCCGCGGCCGTGTCGGTCGGGCCGCGCCCGGTGGATGACGGTGTGACATCGGGACCGTCAGCCGACAGGTCGGCGGCGGCCGTGGGCCCACCGCACGCCGCGACCACCAGCGACAGCACAACCAGGGCGGCAAGGAGCCCGAGAGTCCGGGACGACGGGAGATGGCGCTTGTGCATGGCCCCAACTGTGCGGGGCGATCAAGAGGGGAGTGAGAGCAGTTTGTTAGGAGTGTGTGATCCCCCCGGTGGTCAAGGCTTTCGGCTCATCACCCAGATCTGGTGGGGCTGGCCCTGGACGGTACGAACCCCGGTCATGGTGAAACCAAGACGCCGGAGAACGGCGGAGTTGGAAGTGTCGTCGGGCAGCACGGTGGCATGAATCAGATCGCCGCCGTAGCGGTTCCACGCGTCATCGATGATCGCGGCACCGGCCTCGGTTGCCAGACCGGAGCCTCGGCTGCGGCGACCCAGCGTGATACCGAAGTCGGCGGCGGCTCCTTCGATCACGGCGGTCGGCCGAAGTCCGCCTTCACCGAGCAGTCCACCGGTGGCAGCGTCACGGATGGCCCACAGACCCCATCCGTTCGACCTCCAGCAGTTCTCGGATGCCCCCAATGCGGCGGTGGTCTCGGCCCGGCTCCTCACTCCATCGGCGACGTGTCGCATCACTTCAGCATCGGCGTACATGGCGGCGATTTCGTCGATGTCAGCCGCTCCCAGCGGCAGCAGAACGAGACGCTCGGTGCGCAGCGCAGGTGCATCCACACGTTGATCGTGACACTCTTGGGCGGAAAAGGGGAGCGCGAATGAGGATCGAGAGCCATCCACTCGACGCGACGCCGGGCGCGGAGGTCACCGGAATCGACGTGGCCGACACCGACGACCGGCCGTTCTGAGGTGGCACCGACGAGGGAGACGAAGGCGTTCGGGCCGGCGGTCGATACCGCTTGGCTCGTGGATCACATCCGTGATCCCGGCCTCGTGGTCGCCGACGTGCGGTGGTATCTCGATGATCGGTCGGGGCGTGACGCCTACGACGCCGGCCACATCCCGGACGCGGTGTTCGTCGATCTCGACACCGACCTTGCCGCCCCGCCGAGCTTCGCTGGTGGTCGCCACCCGTTGCCCGGTCCGGTCGAGTTCTCGCGGGCCATGTCACGACTTGGAATCGGTGACACTCATCGGGTGGTGGCATATGACGATGTTGGTGGTGCCATAGCGGCCCGGTTGTGGTGGATGCTCGACGTGCTGGGTGTGGACGCGGCGGTGCTCGACGGCGGGATCGGTGCCTGGACCGGCGAACTGTCGACCGAGCCGGCGGTGCCGGTGCGCTCCTGGTTCACGACCCGACCATGGCCGACCGAACGGATGGCCACCGCCGACGAGCTCGATCGGCTGAGCCACGGTGAGGAAGTCGTGCTCGATGCTCGTGACGCCGAGCGCTACGCCCACGGTTCGGTCATTGACCCCCGACCGGGACACGTCCCGGGGGCCCGGAGCGCGCCGTTCGCCGGCAACCTCGACGGCGGTTCATTGAAAGCGGCCGGTGTGCTCCGCGAACGCTACGAGGCGCTCGGGGCCGGCGAACGACCGGTCGTGGTCTACTGCGGGAGCGGGGTCACGGCATGTCACGACCTGCTGGCGTTGCGTCGAGCCGGACTCGGCAACGGGCGGCTGTTTGTCGGCTCGTGGTCGGCCTGGGGAGCCGACGCCGAACGCCCGGCCGAGACCGGACCCGACCTGGGCCCCGGCCCCGGGAATCGACGCTGACGGTGGCCCTGATTCAGGCGGCCGGCACCAATTCGTCGATCTGCTCGGAGCCGGGGTGGAGCCACACGAGACTGTTGAGGCACGACCCACTCGATGCCTCGACCACACCCGTGCGGTGACCTCGAACGCAAGTTGCCACCCGCTGGCTGACGAAGGCGATCGCCAAGCCGGTGAGAGCCACCACTATTCCGGCCGCCACATCGGTGACGTAGTGGTTGGCGGTGAGCACCACCGCCGATGCCATCATCAGCGGTCCGGCGATGGCGAAGACCTTGGCCTTCCTGCTTCTGGCCGCCTTGAAGATCATCAGGCCGACCAGCAGATTCCAGCCGACGTGCAGGCTCGGTACGGCGGCGAACTCATTGATGAGCTGCGGCGGCTGCAGCACCCGGTACGAGGTCGACAGTTCGGTGACGGTGTCGACGTAGCCGCCGGGCAGGAGCCGTGGCGGGGCCACCGGCAGGCTGGCGAAGATCACGAGGCCGATCGCCCCGGAGATGAACATGGCGTTGCGCAACAGGAAATAGTCACTGCGGTGCTTGCGGTAGAGCCACACGAGGGTGATGGTGATCACCGGCCAGTGGCCCCAGATGTACATCCAGTTGGCGGCGGTGACGATCGCCCGGTGATCGAGCACCAAGCTCTGCACCCCGGCCTCGATGTCGATGTTGAGCCAGCGCTCCATGCTGAGCAGGCCGCGGGCGTGACTGATGGCCGATGCCTCACTGCCCTCGGTAAGGCCCCGCACGCCGAAGTAAGCGAGAGCGGCGGCGAGTATGAGGGCGAACTGGGTGGTGATTCCGGGGGCGAATCTCCGGGTGGACTCGCCGACGGCTGGGAGCGCCTTTGTCTCGTGTTCCTCGAATGTGATCGTTGCTGCGGTCATGGTGTTCGCCCCCTCCGTGGATCGTGGTGTGTGACTTGACAACACCGGCCGAGGGCCGCTGCCAGCCGGCAATGCAGGAATCGCGACAATTGACCCGCCGCCATATTGGGTGGTCGACGCGCTCAGGCGGGGTGGCGCATCGACGGGCGACGGGTGATCAGCGGGTTGCGGGGGGCGGGCCACGCCGCTACCGTTCTGGGCCGCGGGGTGGAGCAGTCTGGTAGCTCGTCGGGCTCATAACCCGAAGGTCGCAGGTTCAAATCCTGCCCCCGCCACCA
>QIIW01000104.1 GCA_003231645.1 Acidimicrobiia bacterium
CTGGCGTGGCCCTTCGAGCCGAGCTTCGGGTCGACCACGCCGACCACGACGTGGATGTTGGCGATGCCGCCATTGGTGATCCACGCCTTGGTGCCATTGAGGACCCACTCGTCGTTGGCCTCGTCGTAGACGGCACGAGTGCGGTAGGCGTTGACGTCGGAACCGGCGTCGGGCTCACTGGCACAGAACGCGCCGAGCAACACCTCGTCGGCGGTGCCATAACACTGGGGAACCCACTCCATCACCTGTTCTGAGGTGCCCGATGCCAGAATACCCGCGGCCGCCAGGCCAGAACCCAAAATCGCCATACCGATACCGGCATCACCCCAGAAGACCTCCTCGACGACCAGCGGCATCGTAATGCCGGTGGGGTCGTTGATCATGGCTTCGGCCATGAATTCCCAGCCGTAGAGACCGATCTGAGCGGCCTGCTCCACAATGGGGAACGGAAACTCCTCACGCTCATCCCACTCCGAGGCGGCCGGCCTCATCACGTCGGCGGCAAACTCGTGGATCCACTTCTGCAACTGAAGCTGCTCTTCACTGATCTCGAACGAGAACTCGGCCATGAGGACCTCCGTGACATTTAGGTCCTTGCAGCGGCGCGGGCCTTTTGACCACCGATACTTACCGGCTGGTAACCGAAACGCTACAGATGCCTTCCGAGTCTGCCAACCCGTGTGTCGACAGACACCAACCGGACCCCGGGCCATGACCGCCAAAACCGCCAGGTGCCCTGACCGGAGATCCGGCCAGGGCACCCAACGATGCGTGTTTGTTCAGTTCCGAGACAGTGCTCGGAACCAGGAATTACAGCCCAACCGCAACTGCCTGGTCGACAAGGCGGAACAGGAACAACGCCATCTGCTCACGAGTGACGACACTGTTGGGGGAGAACGTCGTCGCCGACGTTCCCTGGGCGATACCCAAGTTCTGGATGCACGCAATCCACGCATCGGCGTATCCACCGTTGAGATCACCGAACGAGTGGTTGACCGTGCTGTCGCAGACGCCACCCAAGGCCACCCACGTACGTCCCATGAACGCCGCCATCTGCTCACGGGTGACCGAAGCGGCCGGCGAGTAAGTAGTGGTGGTGGTTCCGTGGGTGATATTGAGGTTGTCGAGGGCCGCAATCGCATCCTGCGACTCGGCACCAAGGCCGGCGATATCACCGAAGGAGTTGTTCACGGTGGTGTTGAGCGGCTGCCCGACGGCCGTGATACTCCGGGAGATGAACAGCGCCATCTGCTCACGGGTGACCGAAGCGGCCGGCGAGTAGGTGGTGGTGGTGGTTCCGTGGGTGATATTGAGGTTGTCGAGGGCCGCAATCGCAGTCTGCGCCTCGGCGCTCAGGCCGGCGATATCACCGAAGGAGTTGTTCACGGTGGTGTCGAGCGCAGCTCCGGCCCGGGGGGTCAGAGCGGCGGTCGCAACCGACGCCGGACTGATACCAGCGGCGTTGGTTGCGGTGACAGTGATCGTGTACGAGGTTCCGTTGGTGAGCCCGGTCACGTTGCACGAGGCGGACGTCGTCCCGGTGGTGACGCACGAGGCGCCTCCCGGGGCGGCGGTGACCGTGTACAGGATGATCGGCGTGGATCCGTTCGACGACGGTGCCTTCCAGGTGACCGCGATCTGCCCGCTGCTGGCGGTGCCGACAACATTGGTCGGTGCTCCGGGTACATCGGCCGGGGTCTTGGTCGTAGAAGCGACCGAGGCCAGTCCGAGGCCGGCCGGAGTGCCGGAGATGCTGCCGTTCTGCGCCCGCACCGTGAAGGTGTAGCCGACGCCGTTCACCAGACCACCAACAGTGCACGTGGTGGCTCCGGTGGTGGTACAGCCGGCGTTGCCGGCCGATGCGGTGACCAGGTAACCGACGATCGCCGATCCACCGGTGGCACCGGGAGCGGCCCAAGACACCGTCACCTGACCGTTACCGATCACACCGGTGACCGCGGTTGGCGCGGCCGGGAGTCCCGCTGGGGTCGCCGCAGCCGAAGCCGACGACGACGGACCAATTGAGGGGCTGGAACCGTTCTTGGCCTGCACCGTGAAGGTGTAGGCCGTGCCATTGGTGAGACCGGTCAGCACGTGTGACGTGCCCGGAGCCGGGAACGTTCCCGAGACGGTGGCGGTCGGTGTGCTGACCGTGGTGGCCGTCACAATGTAGTTGGTGATAGCGGTACCACCATCGGACGTCGGTGCGGTGAACGAGACGGTCGACTGACCGTTGTCATTCGATGTCGCCGTCACGCCCGTGGGGGCGCCGGGGGCGGTGGTGGGGATGGCCTTCTGTGTGTTGGCCGGGGTAGTGGTGTCCAGCGCAGATGCCGGACCGGTACCGATCGCGTTCGTAGCCGTGATCTGCACGTTGTAGAGCGAACCCAAGCTGAGACCGGTGATGTCACACGTCGCGTTGGAGACATTGGACGAACACGTCCCGGTCTGAACTGCGATGCTGGAGTTGGTGGCGGTCGCCTTCACCGTGTATCCGGTCAACGAACCGCTGGGAGCGGTCCATCCGGACACCCGGAGGGTTCCGATCATGGATCCGGTAAAGGCGAGGAAGGTCAGGCCACTGCTCGGTACGGTCGGGGCAGCCGGCAGCGCGCCGGCCTTCTGGACGATTGTCGCCGCGGGACCGGTAGTGGTTGCGGTCTTGGCGGCAACACTGAACGTGTAGGACGTCGGGTCGGTGAGACCGGTCACCTGCTTCGTGAAGGTTGACGCACCGGTGATGGTGAACGGCGAACCGGTCACCGACGGGGTAACCGTGACCACATAGCCGGTGATACCGCTCGCCACGACCGTGGGAGCGGCCCATCCAACTGTGACCTTGGTGGAAACGGGGGCTGCGGTCAACGCCTGAGGCGCACTCGGCGTGGTGGCCGAGGGCGTGACGGTAACAGCTGCCGACTCGGCGCTGTTGCCGTTGCCGTTGATGGCGTGCACCGTGAACGAGTAGCTGCTACCGGCGGAGAGCCCACTCACGCTACCGGTGGTAGCGGTGCCGGACGGCTGAGCGATCGTCGCCGCGGGTGTGGCGCTAATGAGATAGCCGGTGAGGCTACTTGACCCGTTGCTCGTCGGGGCGGTCCAGCTGAGCGTCGCCGCGGTGCCGCTGACGGCAGACACGGTGAGGGCGGTCGGAGCTCCCGGTGTGGTTGACGGAGCGACACCAGCGCTCATGGCGGTCGACGCTGGGCTCGTGCCGACGGCATTGGTGGCCGTGACGACGAACTTGTAACCGCCGGAAAGTCCGTCGGTCAGCCCGTTGACGAAGCACCAGTTGTTCGAACTGGACGAACAAGTCGCCGTAGAACCCGGCGAGGTCTCCTTGACCGTGTAACTGCTGATCGGTGAGCCGCCAGACCCGGTGGAGGCCTGCCAAGCAACCTTGAGCTGTCCGGACGTACCGGTCACGGTCGCGACGACAGCGGTAGGAGCTGTCGGGACGGTGGACGGAGAAGCCGATGACGACGGCGCCGACTCGGCGCTGTTACCGATCAAGTTGATGGCGTGCACCGTCGCCGTGTAGGAAGCACCGTCGGTGACGCCCGAGGTGATGGTGCAAGTCGTGGAGGTCTGTCCTGACGCCGGGCAGAAGGCGCCATTGCTGGCGGTCGCCTTGTATCCGGTGATGGCAGAACCGCCGTTGGAGGCAGGATCAACCCATGTGACCTTCAACTCGCCAGAGGTGGCGGTGCCGGCGAGAGTGACTCCGCTCGGCACCCCCGGGACAACGCCCGGGGTCAGGGAAGTGGCGCTGGTCGCCGTGCCATTGCCGTTGGCATTGGTGGCGAAGACGATGAGAGCGTAGGCGACCCCGTTGGTGAGGCCGGTGACAACGCCGGTTGTCGCGGAGGCACCCACGGTGACCGATTCGCCGCCAGGCGATGCCTTCACCGTGTAACCGGTGACGGGTGCCCCGGTTACGGCAGCCGGCGCGGTCCAGGTCAGACCGGCTTGGCCATCGCCCACGGAGAACGCGGTGATGGTCGGCGTGCCGGGAGTCGCCCCAGGAGTTATGAAGTCACTCGGCGCCGTCGCCGCAGCGGACAGGGCGCTGTTGCCGATCGCGTTGGTGGCCACCACCCTGAAGTTGTAGGTGCTCGCTGCCGACAGTCCGTACACCACACACGTGGTTGCACCGGAAGTCGTGCACGTCTGCGTCTGCAACGCGGCGACGATGTATGTCTTGACCGTGTAGCCGGTTATCGGGGCACCACCGCTTGAGGCGGGGGCGGGCCAGCTGACGGAGGCTTGGCCAGTGACGCCGGTTCCAGAAGGCGTCGCCACGCCGGGAGCTCCCGGGACAGTACCCGGAGTGACCGGGCTCGACGGGGCGGAAGCCGCACTACTGCCGTTCACGTTCTTTGCCTTGACGACGAACGTGTAAGCGATGCCGTTGGTGCCGGTGATGTTGCATGTGAGCGTGGAGGCGCCGGTGGAGCACGTCGTGCCCCCGGGTGAAGCGATCACGGTATAGCCGGTGAGGGCCGACCCACCATCAGAGGACGGGGCGGTCCACGAAACCGCAACGGTGCCGTTACCGGCGACGCCGGCAACTCCGGTTGGAGGAGGTGGCACTGTCCCCACGGCAAATGCCGCTGTGGGAAGCATGGCGGCGACGAGGGCGATGGAGAATACTGCGGTCGACACTGCCGACCACAACCTGACTCTCCCCCTCCCTCTGGTACTGGGAATTCCCGCACTGCTGGTCACAAGCATCTCCTATCAATCTTCATCGGGTGCGCTGGCACGATAGCACTGGCGTTTTCAAAAGTACCAATACCAACGAAATTCTTCTTTCGCAGGATTTTAGCACCATCACCGGAGGTTAGCAGGGCCTCCGGGCGGCATCGGGCACCCTCGATCCGGGCCTGCTCAAGATCACACGGCTTCGTTCGATAGGAACGACCGACATGCGCACGATCAGACGAAAGTCCGGCCGCAGAGACGGTTCGATCGAAGCCGCCACCATCGTCGCGCTCGCCACCGCCACGCCGGCCCTGCTCATCCATCTCTTCAGCCCGGCTGAATTCCGCGACGCCGCCTTGGTCGTGGGCCCGGCGATCGCTGCCGCGCTCGCCACCGCCATCACGACCCGAAAGGTCGTCGTACGCCGGCTGCTCGGCTTACTTCGCAGCAGCAACCGTCGACTCGCTCATGCCAAGAGCATGCTCGAAGACGAGCAGGCCGAACGGGCCGCGCTGCGCGAGTTCGCGGAGTCGCTCGATTCGGCCCCCACCGAGGCCGCAGCTCTGGCCGTCGCCGAGAGGGCCTTCGGCCGGCACCTCGCACCACATTCCACAGAACTCCACCTGGTCGACCGGGTCGATCCGATCCTCGTGCTCGCTCTCAGCACCGGCGACCACAAGCCCCTACCGGACGACCGCCCCTCCCCGTGGATCTCCCTCGCCGGGCGAACATCATCGACGCTCATCTACGAGACAACGGCTGGCTCCGAGGTCTGCCCACACCTGGCCGGCCGACTGAATGAAGCCGTCTCCGCGGTGGCGGTACCGCTCACGGTCGGCGGTGGATTGCTGGGGGTCCTCTACACCTTCGGGCCCGACGACCGTCGACCCGGCAAACGCGACGTGACCTACGTCGAGGACTTCGCGGCCGCTCTCGCCAATCGCCTCGCGGTGATCCGCTCGACGAGGACCAGTGCCTCCGACGATCAGATCGACCGGCTGACCGGTCTACCCGACCGCGTCACCACCCAGCGCAAACTCCTGTCGATGATCGACGACCGGCGCTCGTTCACCATCGCGGTGGCCGACATCGATGACCTGGGGCGTATCAACGAGATCGCCGGACGGGAAATCGGCGACCGTTCGCTCGAGATCCTGGCCGCCACCGCCCGGAGGGCAGTGAGGCCGAAGGACATCGTCGGCCGCATCGGCGGTGACGAACTCCTCTTCATCTTCCCCGACACAACCCCTGACGACGCCGTCAAGGCCCTGGAACGACTACGAGAAGCCCTCTTCCTCACCCAATCGACAGCCGAGGTCGCGGCGTTCACACTCAGCGTCGGTGTCATCGGATCGTCCTACGGCGGCCCGATCGACAAGATTCTCATGCGAGCGGCCGACGCCCTCGGCTTCGCCAAGTCGGAGGGCGGCAACCGTGTCGTTCTCGCCCCAAGGGTCGACGCCGAACCGTTGGCCTGACCCGCCGAGTCGGGTGAAACCATCGGTCCAACCCGCTGAACCGGGTGATACGTCCCGGCAGGCTCACAACAATCCTCCGAGAACCAGGCGCACCGCTCCGGCCGACACCGCGGCCACGAACAACCAATGCAACAACTTCTCGTCGGCTCTCCTCAGATAGGCCGTGCCGACCCTGGTGCCGACAACCACGCCGGCACCGGCCGCCACGATCAGCGCGACATAGTCCGACCAGGCCACACCTGCGATCGCGAACACCAGCACCTTCGTCGAGTGATTCAACACCTGAGCCGTTGCGAACGTGGCCACGAACCCCACATGATCGGTGGTGGCCGAGCGGAAGGCCGGGGCCAGCAACGGGCCGGGCGCACCGATCGTGGGATTGGTCACTCCTGCGATCGCGCCGACAATGGCGAAACGACCCGTATGGCCACCTGGGCGGGGCGCCAACCAGGCCGTGGCGGCGGGCCACCACACCGCCACCAGGGCGAACAGGCCGATCACCACTTCCATCGCGGGGCGCGGGACCGAGTCGGCGATCAACAATCCCAGGAACGCGGCCGGCAACAGCGGCACGACATACCAACGCAGGAGCCGCAGCTCAACCCGCGACCTGAGCGTGATCGCACGGGTCGAGTTCGACAACAACTGGATCACGCCATGGATGGGGATCGCCACCATGGGGTCGACAAACTGCAGGAGGACGATCAGGAGGATCAGCCCGCCACCCGAGCCGGATACTGCGGTCAGGGCCGAAGTGAGCAGCGCGGCCACTGCCACGACCGAAAGTTCCACGACCCCCATGACGCAAGGAAATCACCCTGCGAGCATCGATGCACCGGCGGGTAGCGTGGTCGCCCGTATGAGCACTACCGCAATACCCGACAAGCCCAGCCTCGAAGGTCTCGAGTCGAAGTGGGCCGACGTATGGGACCGCGACGAGATCTACCGGTTCGACGCCACCAGATCACGCCACGAAGTGTTCTCGATCGACACCCCCCCGCCCACCGTCAGCGGCTCGCTCCACGTCGGCCATGTGTTCAGCTACACCCACACCGACACCATTGCCCGCTACCAGCGCATGGCCGGCCGTGAGGTCTTCTACCCGATGGGCTGGGACGACAACGGACTGCCCACCGAACGCCGCGTCGAGAACTACTACGGAGTGCGCTGCGACCCTTCGCTTCCTCCCGACCCCGACTTCGCCGCCCCGGCCGACGCCGGCGATCAAAAGGCCATCAAGAAACGCCGCACCCTCCCCGTCAGCCGACCCGACTTTATCGAACTGTGCACCCGGCTCGCCGGTGAGGACGAAAAGGCCTTCGAGGGGCTGTTCCGTCGCCTCGGACTCTCGGTCGACTGGTCACGCACCTACGAGACGATCAACGACCACTGCCGCCGCATCAGCCAACTCGCCTTTCTCGAGAACCTCGAGCGGGGCGAGGCCTACCAGGTCGAGGCGCCGTCGCTGTGGGACGTCACCTTCCAGACCGCCGTCGCCCAAGCCGAACTGGAAGACCGCGAGACGCCCGGGGCCTACCACAAGCTCCGATTCGCCCGCCCCGGCGGCGGCCACATCTGGATCGACACCACCCGCCCCGAGCTGGTCCCGTCGGTCGTGGCCCTGGTGGCCCATCCCGACGACGAGCGTTACCGGTCGCTGTTCGGCACCACCGTCACCAGCCCCGTGTTCGAGGTTGAGGTCCCCGTCGTCGCCCACGAACTGGCCGAGCCCGACAAGGGCACCGGCATCGCCATGATCTGCACCTTCGGCGACACCACCGACGTGACCTGGTGGCGCGAACTCGACCTGCCGGTTCGTACCGTGATCGGGCGCGACGGCCGGTTCGCCACCGAAGCGCCCGAGGCCATCTCGACCGATACCGGGCGGGCCGCCTACTCCAGACTGGCCGGCCTCAAGGTCGACAACGCCAAGAAGGAAATCGTCACGATCTTCACCGAATCGGGTGACATCGACGGCGAGCCGAGGCCGATCACCCATCCGGTCAAGTTCTACGAGAGAGGCAACAAGGCACTCGAGATCGTGTCGAGCCGCCAGTGGTACATCAGGAACGGCGGCCGCGACGACGACCTGCGCCAAGCCCTGGTCGAGCGGGGCAACGAGATCAACTGGGTGCCCTCCTACATGCAGGCCCGGTACAGCAGTTGGGTCGGCGGACTCAACGGCGACTGGCTCATCAGCCGGCAGCGGTTCTTCGGGGTGCCGATCCCGCTGTGGTACTCGCTCGACTCGGAAGGAGAACCGATCTACGAATCCCCGATCGCGCCCGACCCGGCATCGCTCCCGATCGACCCGCAGGCCGAAGCCGCACCCGGCTACAACGAGGCGCAGCGCGACCGACCCGGCGGATTCACCGGCGACCCCGACGTGATGGACACCTGGGCCACCTCGTCGCTCACCCCCCAGATCGCCACCGGATGGCGCACCGACGAAGCGCTACATGCCGCCACGTTCCCGATGGACCTGCGGCCCCAGGCCCACGACATCATCCGCACATGGCTGTTCTCCACGGTGGTTCGCGCCCACTTCGACGCCAACACGGTGCCATGGCGCAACGCCGCCCTTTCGGGCTGGATCCTTGACCCCGACCGCAAGAAGATGTCGAAGTCCAAGGGCAACGTCGTCGTGCCCACCGACCTGCTCGAACAATACGGCTCCGACGCCGTGCGATACTGGGCGGCCGGTGGTCGACCCGGCACCGACACCGCGTTCGACGAGGGCCAGATGAAGATCGGTCGACGCCTCGCCATCAAGCTGCTCAATGCCGGCAAGTTCGTGCTCGGCTTCGGCGCAGGCGATTTCTCGATCGACCCGACCAGGATCACCGAGCCGCTCGACCGTTCCATGCTCGACCGGCTGGCCGATCTGGTCGACGAGACCACCAAGGCATTCGAGGCGCTCGACTACGCCCGGGCCCTTGAACGCACCGAAGCGTTCTTCTGGTCGTTCACCGACGACCACATGGAACTCGTCAAGGCGCGTGCCTACGGCGAATACGGCGACGACCGGGCCGAGTCGGCTCGCCATGCGCTTCGGATGGCGCTGTCGACCATCCAGCGGCTGTTCGCACCGTTCCTGCCGTTCGTCACCGAAGAGGTGTGGAACTGGTGGAACGACAGCTCGATCCACACCACGCCGTGGCCCGAATCAGCCGGCCTGCGTGCCGTGGCCGCCGGCGCGGGCGCAGCTCCGAGCCACGTCGCCGCCGCGGCTTTGAGTGCGGTTCGCCGCCGGAAGTCGGAGGCCAAGCGCAAGCTCCGCACCCCCGTTGTCTCGGCCATCTTCACCGGTTCGGCCGATCAGCTCGCCACGCTCGACCAGGTGATCGACGACGTGAGGGCCGCCGGGTCGGTCCGATCGGTACAGCCCGGTGTCACCGTCGAC
>QIIW01000101.1 GCA_003231645.1 Acidimicrobiia bacterium
GGTGGATGACGTGGTTCAGCGTCTGTTCAGGTTGGTTCAGGGCGGTTTCAGCCGGGTTGTGTTCCTCTGTGTCCGGTCACTGCGATGTGGCTGTGTTCCCCCCCCCAACCCAAACAAGGATGTAGACATGAACACTCGAAGGAAGATCACGACCGCGGCGATGGCGCTCGGTGTGCTGGCGGGATCGGCTGGTATCGCCAACGCCGCCACGTCGTCGTCGACACCCCCGGTCACCCCGTCGGTGCAGTCGACTCAGGTCAAGGAGGCCCCTGATGTCAACGAGGCCCCTGGTGCGGTCGACAACGATGCCATCGAGAGCGGCAGCCAGAACGAGGTCGACGGCGTGAACGATTCCGCTGAGGCCCCTGATGTCAGCGAGGCTCCCGGTGGGGCCGAGACTGATGGTGTGGATCATCAGTTCGAGGGTGAGGAGATCGGCAACAACGGTGACGGGATCCCCGGGCCGGCTGATGCCGCCGAGGTTCCGGAGTCGGCGGTCGGCTGAGCATCGTCGGGAGTTGCCTCCAGCTCTCCTTGATGTCTGATCCGGGGTCGTGGCCGAGGCCAGGCCCCGGATCGGCCCGTTTTCAGCTGGTGTTCAGGTTGGTGGTGTCAAGATCGGTGGGAGTCGAGAGGAAGGCCTGCTGGTGCGGGTGCTGGTGGTCGAGGACGAAAAGAAGCTGGCGGCATCGCTCAAGCGCGGCCTGGAGGCCGACGGATTCGCGGTCGATCTCGCCTTGACCGGTGATGATGGGCTCTGGATGGCCCGTGAGCATGACTACGACGCGATCGTGCTCGACATCATGTTGCCGGGCATGAGTGGCTACAGGATCTGTGCGACGCTGCGTGACGAAGGCGATTGGGCTCCCATCCTGATGCTCACTGCCAAGGAAGGTGAATACGACGAGGCCGAGGCGCTCGACACCGGTGCCGACGATTTTCTTCGCAAGCCGTTCTCCCATCTCGTGTTGGTGGCCCGCCTGCGGGCCCTCATCCGGCGAGGGGCCTCGCAACGGCCCAGCGTGTTGCAGGCCGACGATCTGGTGGTGCATCCGGCTCAGCGTCGATGCCTCAGGGGTGAGGTGGAGATCGAATTGACCTCCCGCGAGTTCTCGGTGCTCGAATACCTGATCCAAAACGTGGGGTCGGTGGTGTCGAAGCAGGACATTCTCGACCATGTCTGGGACTACGATTTCGACGGCGACCCCAACATCGTCGAGGTCTACGTAAGGCACCTTCGACGAAAGATCGACGAACCGTTTGCGTGCGAGTCGATACAGACGGTCCGTGGTGCCGGTTACCGATTCCGTATCGGCCATCGAACGGACACCGGTATCCAGTGAGATTTCCCACCTCGGTCCGGGTGCGGGCGACGCTGGGTGTCGGTGTCCTGTTCGCCCTGGCTCTGGGTGTGGCCGGGATCACCCTGGTAACGGTGCTGCGGAGCACGATGACCGAGAACATCGACACCGCGCTGGCGGTTCGCGCCCGAGACATCGCTGCACTCATCGAGGGCGGGACTGCGCCCGATGCCGTGGTCATCAGCGACGAGGAGGACTCGCTGGTCCAGATCATCGTGGGTCGGGAGGTGGTCGCGTCGAGTTCCAACATCGACGGTGAAGGGCCGTTCACGACCCTCGTTGCGGGCAGCCTGTTCACGACCTCGAACACTCCGGTTCAGGGATCCGGATTCCGGATCCTGGTGTATGAGGCGAATCCGGCCGGCGGACCGGTGACCATCGTGGTCGGAAACACGCTACGCGAGGTCGAACGTGCCGTGAACGTGATCACCTTCGCCCTCGTCACCGGATTGCCGGCCTTGTTGGTGCTCGTGGCGTGGATGACCTGGTTGGTCGTGGGTCGGGCGCTGAGTCCGGTGCAACGGATCGGGGCGGAGGTGGCCGAGATAGGAGCCACGGATCTTCACCGCCGCGTGTCACCACCCAGGACCGACGACGAGATATCGGGCCTGGTCGACACCATGAACGACATGCTCGACCGGATCGAGTCGGGGACGTTGCACCGGCAGCGGTTCGTATCGGACGCATCCCATGAGCTGCGAACACCGATAGCCACCATGCGCCACATGCTGGAGACCGCGCTACGCGACGGTATCGAACCCGACTGGCCCGAGGTCGCCCGCGATCTACTCGAGGAGGATCTGTGGATGCAACGCCTCGTCGAAGACCTGCTTTGGCTGGCCCGCCACGACCAGCACCATCCAACCGAAGAGACATCTCTGGTCGATCTGGACGTGGTCGCCCTGAATCAGGCCCGCCGTCAGTCGATGTCCGGCGCCGAGGTGATCGACACGACAGGCATCGGTGCCGGCCAGGTCAGAGGCCGACCCGATGATCTGGCCCGGGTCGTACAGAACCTGATCGACAACGCCGGACGACACTGTGCAAGCAGGATCGCCATCACCGTGGCGAGCGCCGAAAACGGGCATGTCGTGCTCCACGTCGACGATGACGGTCCCGGAGTGCCGGTCGACGCACGCGGCACGATATTCGAACGATTCACACGCGGCGACGCGGGCCGTTCCAGGGACATCGGAGGAGCAGGGCTCGGGCTCTCGATCGCCGCGGAGATCGTCGCCGACCACGACGGAACCCTCACCGTCACCAGCGGACCGCTCGGTGGGGCCAGATTCACCCTTGAACTACCCGACGCCCGGGCCGTCTGAACAGTCGAAGGTCGCGGCCGACCGCTGCCTGCCGTCCCAGGACACAACGGACGAGAATCAAGCGCCGAGCGTCGACTATCCGAGTGAGGTGGTAGCTGATCTCGATTATGTCGATTGATTCAGTTGCGTACCGGGGCTATTTGGTGTTGAATCAGCGTACTCGTACCCGATCGGGGCTCTCATGTCGCATCAGGAACTCACCGAAAACGCCCATCGGCACCTCTGGGGTCACTTCACCAACATCGGCGAATCGCCGGAACATACACGGGTCATAGACCACGGCGAAGGCTGCTATGTCTGGGACGATCAGGGCAATCGATATCTCGACGGACTCGCCGGGCTGTTTGTCAGCCAGGTGGGCCACGGTCGGCGTGAATTGGCCGAGGCGGCAGCCGCGCAGGCCGAGAAGCTCGCCTATTTCCCGATCTGGACCTACGCCCATCCCCGAGCGGTCGAGCTGGCCACCCGGCTCGCCGGCCTTGCGCCCGGCGATCTCAACCGCGTGTTCTTCACCACCGGCGGTTCCGACGCGGTCGAGTCGGCATGGAAACTGGCCCGCCAATACTTCAAGGCCACCGGCAAGCCCGGAAAACACAAGGTCGTCAGCCGCCACCTCGCCTATCACGGCACCAGCTTCGGGGCGTTGTCGATCACCGGACTCGCCGGTATTCGTACTCCGTTCGAACCGTTGGTGCCCGGTGCCCGCAAGGTGGCCAACACCAATCACTACAGATGCCACCTCTGTGGTCATCTCGAGGCCTGCAACCTCATGTGTGCCGACGACATCGAACAGATGATCCTGCGCGAGGGGCCCGAATCCGTAGCCGCGGTCTTCCTCGAACCGGTCCAGAACTCCGGCGGCTGCTTCGTTCCGCCCGACGGCTATTTCCGACGGGTCAGGGAGATCTGCGATCGCTACGACGTGCTGCTCGTGTCCGACGAGGTCATCTGCGCGTTCGGACGGCTCGGCCACATGTTCGGTTGTGATCGCTTCGGCTACATCCCCGACATGATCACCGTCGCCAAGGGTCTCACGTCCGGCTATTCGCCCGTGGGCGCGCTGATCGTCAGCGACCGTCTCGCTGAACCGTTCGCGGATGCCGCCGGCGAAGATTTTCTCCACGGCATCACGTTCGCCGGGCATCCCGTCGGGTGTGCGGTCGCGCTCGCCAACCTCGACGTGCTCGAACGGGAGAACCTCTGCCGCAACGTGCTCGACAACGAGGCTGCCTTCCGGTCGGCACTCGACGATCTGTCGGACCTCCCGATCGTCGGCGAGATCAGAGGTGTCGGCTACTTCTACGGAATCGAGCTCGTCAAGAATCAGGCAACCAAGGAGACCTTCGACCGCGACGAGGCCCACGATCTGCTGCGCGGGTTCCTGTCGCTTCGCCTGCTCGAGCTCGGGCTGATCTGCCGCGCCGACGACCGGGGCGAACCCGTCATCCAACTGTCGCCGCCGCTCATCGCCGGGCCGGCCGAATTCGATTTCATCAACCGGACTCTACGCACGGTCCTGACCGAGGCGATGTCACGGATCGGTTCGTGAATTGGCCGCCGTGAAGCTTGACGACACCGACAAGGCGATCATTCGTGAACTACAGCGCGAGGGTCGGATCCCCTACTCGCACCTCGCCCCCCGGGTGGGTCTGTCGGAGGCGGCCACCCGTCAGCGGGTCAACCGGCTGATCGACAGCGATGTGGTGCAGATCGTGGCTGTCACCGATCCGGCCGCGCTCGGGCTCGGCTACCAGGCGATGATCGGCATAGGTGTCGACGACGATGTCAGACGCGTGGCCGACGAACTCGCCGAACTGGCAGAGGTGGACTACCTGGTGATCACCGCCGGCCGCTTCGACATTCTCGTCGAGGTGGTTTGTACCGACTCGGACCATCTGCTGCGGGTCGTTCACGACCAGATCCGTGCCGTACCCGGGGTCAGGAGCAGTGAAGTGTTCAGCTACCTGCGGTTGGTGAAACAATCGTACAGCTGGGGGACGGCCTGATGTATCGACGACACGGAGGTCGGTGATGGCTGAGTCGAATCTGTCAAGGGTCTGGTTCTCGGTCACCGATCTCGAGGTCGAGTCGGGCTCCGGGTCGTGGGTCACCACAACCTCGGGCGAGCGTTACCTCGATTTCACATCGGGTATCGCCGTCACCTCGACCGGTCATGCCCATCCCGGGGTCGTCGAGGCGATCTCGCGGCAGGCATCGAGGTTCATACACGCCCAGGCCAACTGTTATCGCCACGATCTGATGGAACCGTTGGCTGCCCGGCTCGCGTCGATCACTCCCGGGCCGATCGACAGGTTCTTCTTCGCCAACTCGGGCGCGGAGATCACCGAGGCCGCGGTGAAGCTGGCCAAGCAGGCAACCGGACGCACCAACATCATCGTTTTCAAGGGCAGCTTCCACGGCCGCACCCACATGACGATGGCGATGACCACGTCGAAGTCGATCTACCGGGCCGGCCACGAGCCGCTCCCGGCCGGGGTCTGCGTGTCGCCCTGTCCCGACCCGCTGGTCGAGGACACGGAGTCCGAGGTCGAGCGGGCGCTCGCCGGATTCGATGATGTCCTCAAGACGATCAGCGCGCCGGGCGAGACCGCCGCCGCCATCATCGAACCGGTGCTCGGGGAGGGCGGCTACATCCCCGCTCCACCCGGGTTCCTCGAAGGGATCGCCCGGCGGTGTCGCGAGCACGGGATTCTCTTCATCGCCGACGAGGTCCAGTGCGGGTTCGCACGGACCGGCAAGATGTTCGCGGTCGAGCACTACGACGTGGAACCCGACATCATCTGCATGGCCAAGGGAATCGCGTCGGGCTTTCCGTTCGCGGCGCTCGGCACCCGTGGTGAACTCGACGACCGCTGGCCCACCGGAAGCCACGGCGGCACCTACGGGGGCAATCCCATTGGATGCGCGGCCGCTCTGGCCACGATCGACATCCTCACCGCCGACGGCTTCCTCGCCCACGTGGTGGCGCGTGGCGAGCAACTCCGGGCCGGGCTCACGCGGATTCAGCGTGACAGCGGGGTGATTCGTCAGGTGCGTGGCCTCGGGCTCATGGTGGCCGCCGAGTTCACGACGGCGGTCCTGGCCGACGCCGTGCGCCGGCATTGTCTCGACGAGGGCAGATTGATAACGATGACCGCAGGTGCCGCCGGCACCACGCTCAGGTTCATGCCCCCGCTCACCGTGAGCGCCGAAGAGATCGACACCGCACTCGGGATTCTCGGGTCGGCCGTCTCGAAGGCGAGAACCTGAACACCAGGGAAACAGGAGAGTCAGATGCGAACCGAACTTCTCATCGGCGGCAAATGGGGGCCAGGGTCTGATGGCCAGCGGATCACCGTGTTCGATCCGGCAACCGGCGACGAGATCGCTTCGGTTGCCGCGGGTGCTCCCGAAGATGCCTCCCGGGCCTGCGATGCGGCCGCCGACGCGCAACCGGAGTGGGCCGCGGAAGCACCCCGCATCCGATCGGAGATCCTCCGTGGCTGCTGGCAGATCCTGATCGACCACACCGACGAGCTGGCCGAGATGATCACCAATGAGAACGGCAAGCCGTTGGCCGACGCTCGCGGCGAGGTCGCCTACGCGGCCGAGTTCTTCCGGTGGAACGCCGAGGAGGCGGTCCGTATCCACGGTTCGCTGGGAGTCGCGCCGTCGGGTGGCAACCGAATCCTGGTGCGTCACCCGCCGGTCGGTGTGGTGGTGATGATCACCCCCTGGAATTTCCCGGCGGCGATGATCACCCGCAAGGTGGCACCCGCCATCGCCGCCGGCAACGCCGTGGTGATCAAGCCCCCGTCCGAGACCCCGCTCACCGCGCTGCGGGTGGCCGATCTGATGCAGGAAGCGGGTCTGCCCCCGGGGATTGTCAACGTGGTGCCCACCCGGCGGCCGGCCGAGTGGTATGACGCGGCAGTCGACAACCAGGCCACCCGCATGGTTTCGTTCACCGGCTCCACCGCCACCGGCCGCCGGCTTCTGCGTCGGGCCTCGGATCGGGTGCTCAAGGCCACGATGGAACTCGGCGGCAACGCCCCGTTCATCGTATTCGACGACGCCGATCTCGATGCCGCGGTCGCGGGAGCGATGACCGCCAAGATGCGCCACTCGGCTCAGACCTGCACGGCCGCCAACCGGTTCTTCGCCGAGGCCGGTGTGGCCGACGAGTTCGTCGAGAAGTTGGCCACGGCAATGGGTGCCCTCACCGTGGGTAGCGGCCGCGACGAGGCGGTGAACTGTGGCCCGATGATCAGTTCGGCGGCGATCGACAAGATCGATGGACTCGTGAAGGAGGCGGTGGGCGCCGGTGCCCGCACCGCGATCGGGGGCACCCCTGTTGATGGGCCCGGCTACTTCTACCGGCCGACGGTTCTCGCCGGGGTTGCCGCCGGCTCACCGATCACCCGCCACGAGATCTTCGGGCCGGTCGCCCCGGTGATCGTCTTCACCGACCACGAAGAGGTCGTGAGTTGGGCCAACGACACCGAAATGGGTCTCGCCGCCTACGTCTACACCACCGACCTCACCAAGGCCCTCCATACCGGTGAACGACTGGCCTACGGCATGGTCGGCGTCAACCGTGGTGCGATGTCGGATCCGGCCGCTCCGTTCGGCGGGATGAAGCAATCCGGTCTCGGCCGCGAAGGTGCCGGCGAGGGCATCTACGAATTCTGTGAGACGCAGTACATCGCCGCCCAGTGGTGAGTCTCTCGAAGTCGTTCCCGCTCAGATCCTCGGCGCCATCGCGTCGCCTGGCAGGGGTCCCTCGCCGTAGAGCGCGGCCTGCAGTCGGCGCATTCCACCGAGCCAACGGTCGATGTCGTCGGCTTTGCGTCGGGCGTATTCGGCAACTTCTTCGTGGGGCAGAATCCAGAAGCGTTCGTCGCGCATCGCCTCGAGGCAGCTCCGCGCCACGGCATCGGCGCTGAGCACGCCGTCGCCGCCCGCCACCCCGTCCTCGATGTCGTCGTCACCGGTGATTGCACCGCCCGAGTCGGGGCTGTTGGCGAGAATATTGGTGTGGACCGCCTGCGGGCACAGTACCGAAACGCGGATGCCCTGGTGATGGTGGGTGACCGACAACCATTCGGCCAGCGAAACCGCGGCGCCCTTGGTGACCGAGTACGACATCGATCCGATCTGGGTGAGCAGTCCGGCTGCCGACGCGGTGTTGAGGAGGTAGCCGCCGCCATTGGCGATCATCTGGGGGAGCACGGCGCGGGCCGCGTAGATGTGGGCGAGTACGTGGACCTCCCACATGTCCTGGATGCGTTCGTTGCTGTCCTCCACGCCACCGATGGTGACGAATCCGGCGTTGGAGGCGAAGACCCCGATCGGGCCGTGGGTGGCTTCGGTGCGATCGACGAGATCACGAATGGCGGTCTCGTCGCGCACGTCGATCTGGGCGGCGGTGCCGGCGATGTCGGTCGCCACCCGGGCTGCCTCGTCGCCGTGAAGGTCGGCCACGACCACATGGGCCGCACCGGCTGCCGTGCAGGCCCGGGCCAGTGCCTCACCGATGCCCGAGCCGCCCCCCGTGATGACCACTACCCGGTTCTCGATGTCCATTGCGGATTCCTAGTTCGTGGCGCGGACAAAGTCGACGATGTGACCGGCGATCTCGGGACCTTTGTCCTCCTGGAGGAAGTGGCCGGCCGCCTCGATGGTGGTGTGGGGTCGACCCTCGGCTCCGGGCACATGGCCGATGAACGCCCGTTCGCCGCCGGCGGTGACCGGGTCGCTGTCGCTGAACAGGCACAGGAACGGCTTGTCGAAACGGTGGAGCACCTCCCATGCCATCTGGTTGGCTCCGGCCTCGGGGTCGTCGGTGGTGGTGGGCACCAGCGAAGCGAGAATGCGGGCGCCGACCGTGAACGAGTCATCGGGAAACGGTGCATCGTAGGCGGCGATCTCGGCCGCGGTGAGATCACGCTCGCAGGCGGAGTCGATGATCCTGCCGATGGCAAACTCCGGTGACTCCCGGGAGAACTTCTGCCAGGCCGTGAACGCCTCGGTGAGTTTCAGGCTGCCGTCGGGCAGGCCGGTGTTGGCGACCACCACCCGGGCGAAGCGGTCGGGTTCGGCGGCCACCAGACGCAGGCCGATCAGTCCGCCCCAGTCCTGGCCGAAGAAGGTGATGTCGTTAAGGTCGAGACGGCCGAACACGAGCGAACTCATCCAGTCGACATGGCGGGCGTAGGTGTGGTCCGCCATCTTGGTTGGTTTGTCGCTGCGGCCGAGCCCGACAAGGTCGGGGGCGATGCAGCGGTATCCGGCATCGACCAGCACCGGGATCATGTGGCGATAGAGGTAGCACCACGACGGTTCGCCGTGCATGAGCAGCACCGGCGCGGCGTCGGCCGGGCCCTCATCGAGATAGTGGACCCGGAGCGTGCTGCCCTCCAGGTCGGGAATCTCGGCGTAGTGGGGTTCGAACGCGAAGTCCGCCAGATCGGCGAATCGTTCGTCGGGGGTGCGAAGAATCTCCATCCCGGCATCCTTCCCACCGGCATTGCGACTGTCAAGATGCGTCGTCGGCGGGGACGGCGGCCCGGGAGGCTGCTTCGGGAGCCGGAGCGAGGCGTTAGTGTTC
>QIIW01000013.1 GCA_003231645.1 Acidimicrobiia bacterium
GTGACCCCATTCTGTGTCGCCGTGGGCACGGTACGCGACGACGACAACGGCGGTCACGATCCCCGACGGGTGTCGGCTTATCGACGGCCAGCTTGCTCCTGGACGTTGGTGGCCGGTAGGTCAGCAGCCCGCCGGCAGTCGGGCAGGAGATGCCGTCGGGCTTCTCGGGGTCACTGGTGGCACCGTCTCAGAGGCTATGGGTCGGGTCAGCGGTCGTCTCGGAGCCGGCCGGGCACGTGACTTGAATCCGGGGGGCGTGGGCGCACCAGCACCGACTGGCTGGCGATGGCGTGGAGAGTGCCGTCGCGGCCCCAGATCCGCAGATGGCCGTGACCGAAACCGTTGCTGATCCCGGCCGGTTCTATCTCAAGTAGATACCAGTCGGTCGGGGTGTTGTCGAGGCTGTTGCTCGATATGGGTCGACTCGCCACGGTGCCGATGCCCATCGGCACCCAGTCGCCGAGTATCGCGAGGGTCGACGCCGACGGCCCGACCCCCTCGGGGGCGCGCGCCCAGACGCATACGCGGCCCCGGCCGTGACCGGTGGGCCCACCACGGTGGTGCTCCGGCGGAGCAGCTGCCCAGCGCTGATCGAGGTACTGGCCGAGCGATTCGGCGTCGTAGTGGTGTTCACGGATCTCGCAGCGGTCGGGTGACATCACGTGGGGCATGGTCGGCCATTGCGCGGTGAGATCGAGATCGCGATGGCCGAGGGCGGCCAGGACCGTGATGATCTCGTTCTCACCGACGTGGCCGATGACCCGCGCCTGGGTGGTGTGGTGTCCGCTCACCGACACGGTGACGTCGAGATCCATCACCGAGCCGACCTGCGCGAAGGAGAGATACTGGGCGGTGGCCCACACGACCGGACGCCCGGTCGTGCCTTCGAGCGCCCCGGTGGCCGCGGCCAAGCCGGCGCCGCCGAACAGGAATGTGGACCTCACACTCACCTTGGGTGTGACCGGGAGGAACCAACGCATTGGATTGTGGGTGGGCCGCAGTCCCAGCCATTCGCTGGCGTCGAGACCGGTCATCGGAGGTACCCGAGAATCTCGGCGGCAGCCCGGGCCGGATCTTCGAACGGGCCGAAGTGGGTGCTGTCGGGCCACGCGACGAACTCGCCGTGGGGGAGAGCCGCCGCGATCAGCGGCGCCACCCGTGCCGGCATACCGTCGTCCCCCGACCCCACGACCGCGACCCTCGTGTCGACCTCCGCCAGCCGCGGGAACAGGTCGGTGATGGTGCTGTCAAATACCTGCGCCTCGATCTCACCCGGGCACTTGAGCACGACCCCACCGTCGGGATCGTCGGCGAACCCGTGGTCGATGTAGGCGTGGAGCGCCTCCTCGTCGACACCGGAGAACGGTGGCCGCGACGAATATCGGGAAAAGACTTCGTCGCGTGACTCGAAGTGATCCCGCCGGCGACGGGCGTGGTCCGACATGGTGTTGGGAGGGCGGTCGGGCATGTCGGGGATCACGATCGGCTCGAACAGCCAGGCGTCGGAGATGGTGCCCGGTCGCAACAGTTCAGTCATCAGAATCGTTGCCCCGCCCATCGAGTGCCCGACGGCGCGAATCGGGGTGTCGGAACCCACGTGCTTGACCACCGCGGTGAGGTCGGCGGCCATGTTCCACCAGTCCATCGACGTGCCTTCGGGGTAGACGCTGTCGCCGTGGCCTCGGAGGTCGGGGGCCATCACGTGGAACCGGTCGGTGAGGCGGCGGGCGATTGGTTGGTAGCAGTGGCCGTGGAATCCGGTGGCGTGCACCACCAGCAGGACCGGGCCGGTGCCTCCGAGGTCGTGCAGCGCCACCCGAACGCCGCCGGTCGAATCGATGAGTTCACTCATGAGCGTCGCCCCTCTCGTCGCATGGTGACCGCGACCCACTCTGCCTCGGTGATCCGCCCGATCAAATCCAGCGCCGGAAAGTTCTCGACGAGGCGTCGCTCCTGAGCACCGGCGAGGACGCCCGATGCCACCAGGATCCCGTTGTCGTCGAGCCGGGCGTCGACAACGGCGGCAACGGAATCATGGATGTCGATGGTGACGTTGACGACGATCAGGTCGAAGACACCGGCGATGGCGGCGGGACCTCCCGAAGCAACCTCGACCGCCGTCGAGCAGTCGTTGGCCGCGGTGTTGGTGAGCGTGGCCTCGACCGCCGAGGGATCGGTGTCGACCGCGGTGACGAACGCCCCGAGCCGAGCGGCGACGATCGAGAGCACACCAGAGCCGCAACCGACGTCGAGAACATTCATACCGGGACGGACAACGGGGGCGAGGGCGGCGACGGCAAGACGGGTGGTGGGGTGAGAACCGCTCCCGAAAGAGTGGCCGGGATCGATCAGGATCACGTCGGCACCATCGGGTGGTGTGATCCACGCCGGACAGATCACGAACGGACCGGCTTCGGTCCACGTGGCGAACTCCCTCCAGGAATCGAGGCCGATGTGATCGTCGACGGAGTCGATGATCGGCTGCGTCCCGAGGGTTGCGGCGGCTCGCAGAGCGCTCTCGTGATCGGTGAACGCAGCGCGCAGATGATCGCCGAGGTCCTCCACGCCCACGACGCCGAGCGTCCACAGGCTGGCGCCGACCATGTCGCGGTCCTCGTCGGACACGCCGATGGTGAGCAGATAATGCAAGGGCGGGTCTGGCCCGGTCAGCCGTCGCCGTGCTGTTCGAGATAACGCTCGAACTCGGCGGCTATGTCGTCGGGGCTCGGTATGGTCGATTCGGTTCGCGCGTCATACCGGGACTCGAGTCGGCGCACGTAGGACACGACGTCGTGGTCATCGCTCATCGCCTCGTCGATCCGTTTCTCCCAGTCGGTGGCTTCCTGGTCGAGCGACGACCAGTGGGTGGGTATGCCGGTGATGCGTTCGAAGCGTTCGAGGAGGGCACGCGAGGCCTTGGGATTGGCGACTCCGGTGACGTAGTGGGGAACCGATGCCCGAAGCGACACGGTTGGTATGCCCGAGCCCTCGAGCCGCGTGTGGAGCACCCCGACCACGCCTGTGGGTCCCTGGTAGCTGGGCTGACCCAGGCGCAGGACCCGGGCCAGTCGGGGGTCGGTCGTGGAGCCGGTGATCACCGGCGGCCGGGTGTGGGGGGTCTCGGCGATCATCGCCCCGAGGGTGACGACCATCGCCACGTCGAACCTCTCGGCCAGTTCAACGATCAAGTCGACGAACGTGCCCCAACGGACGTGGGGCTCAACCCCCTCGATGAGCAGCAGATCACGGTCGCGGGCCGCGACCGGCGAGCAGCAGATCTCGCTTCGCGGCCAGTCGATCCTGCGGGCGCCGTCCTGGTCGATGCGTATCTCGGGTCGCTGCCGACTGAAATCGAAGAACATGTCGGGGTCGATGTCGCCGAGGTGGGTGGAGTCCTCGGTTCTGATCGCGTCGACCGCGCCCGTCGCGGCCCCGCCGACATCGAACCAGCCCTCGAACGCGGTGACGAGAATCGGGGACCGTAGTTGTTCGGGCGGATCCTGATACCAGACGAGAGGTTCCACGACCCAAGGATGCCCAACGGATCACCGGGTCACTCGCGGTCCTCCGCATCGGGTTCTCAGTCGAGGTAGATGTATTGGGCGTCGAGCATCCGGTGGGAGATTCCCTCGCCGCGCAGCGTCGAACTGAGATCGACGGTCTCGCCCTCGGCGGTCTGTTGCATTCCGTGATCGGCGTAGACCACGGTGGCCGTGCGATCGAGCTTCCCGGCGGCATCCACGGCATTGAGCAGTTGGCCGATACGAGCGTCGGTATCGGTGATGGCGGCACGTGTCATCTCGCCGTGGGGCCCGTCGAAGTGCCCGATTTCGTCCGTGAGGCTCAAGTTGACAAACGTGAACTCCGGTGGCTCGCCCATCGATCCGTCCCAGAACAACTGTGCGTGATGGATGCTCTGTGCGTCGATCACCGACATGTAGCGGTACTTGGTCACCCGCCCGAATTCAGGATGACGGTGCCGCCGCCGCTCGTCGTCGTCGGGCGTGGTCACCGATCGCCCAGCCCTGAACTCGGCCCAGGTCGACCAGTCGGCTCCCCGGTCGGCGTACTCGAACGCCGACACGGAACGTGCCGCGCGATGGGCGCGGTGAAGCGCCTCGTGCACCGTTTCGACATCGGCCCGCAGGTGATCGCAGGCGCGCATCATCGACTCGAGCTGCAACAGATCGACCTCCTGGCCGTGCCTGCGGTCGTACCAGGTGTTGTGGATGATGCCGCTGCGTCCGGGATGCACACCGGTCATCGACGTGGTGTGGTTGGCGAGGGTGGCCGTGGGCAACGATGCGATCAACCCGTGGCGGTAGGAGGTACCGCGCTCGATCAACGAGGCGATGATGGGAGCCGCGCCGTCGGCGACCGCGGCGTGAAGCGCGTTGTTGTTGGTTCCGTCCATGAGGAAAACGACGACATGGTCGGGTCGGTTGTCGGGGTCGAGCAGATCGACGGGCTCGGTGCCGTCCTGAACGGCAAGCCTCACGGCCGACCGGCCGGTACCGACGCCGTCGACGCCGTCGATGGCCGGGCAACCGAGCAGCGCGGCGAGTGTCGGAGCGATGTCGATCATGCGAAGATGATCCTCGACCATGCCCCGCGGCACGATCCCGGGCCCGGCGGCGATGAACGGAGCCCTCGACTGGGTGATACCCAGCGAACCGTGCTCGCCGGTGTTGCCGTGGAATCGGTGGGAGGGAGTGTGAAGGACGGCGAGGTCCGGTGCCTGAACCGAGTCGAGGAACTGGGCCGTGTGCTCCAACGCGTAGGGAGTGGCCTGGTGCCCAAGGGTGGCCCACGGGTCGATCTGTTCGCTGGTGGTGTCGGGCCGGTCGGTGAGCGTGTCGTTGACCGGTGACTCGCCGGACCGGCCCGTTATCTCGAAGCTCTCGCCGTCGCGGCGATAGTCGATCGAACCTCTCGCCGACGCTATCCGGTAGCCCTCTTCGGTCTTGCGGACGATGGCATCGACGACCGCCCCGAGCGAGGCGTCGATGAGCACGGATTCGGTTCTGTCGAGAGGCATGGGGCGCATGCTAGGGCAGCTCGATCGGATGACGTCGTTGACATCGGCATCGGATCCACTACCCTGACGGGCGTGAAGTATTCGACATTTGCCCTGCTTCTTCTCACGTAGGCGAGCGCCACATACAGGTGCTCGCCTAAACCCTCCTGCCCACGGGCCGGGGGGTTTCTCGATTTTCGGACCGAATTCAACCACCACATGCCACGAAGGAACCATTGCGATGACCACCATGCATCACGAGAAGTACAGCCCATATCCGGCTGTGGAACTTCCCGACCGCACCTGGCCGGACCGCCGTATCGAAACGGCGCCCATCTGGTGTTCTGTCGACCTTCGCGACGGCAACCAGGCTCTCGTCGACCCGATGGATTCAAGTCGCAAGAAGCGCATGTGGGACCTGCTCGTTGCCATGGGTTTCAAGGAGATCGAGGTCGGTTTCCCGGCCGCGTCACAGACTGATTTCGATTTCGTGCGAGGCCTCATTGACGGCGGGCACATCCCTGACAACGTCGCCATCCAGGTCCTCACCCAGGCACGCGACGAACTCATCGCCCGTACATTCGAGGCCATCGACGGTGCGCCCAGGTCGATCGTCCACCTCTACAACTCGGTGTCGGTCACCCAGCGCCGGGTCGTGTTCAGGATGGACAAGCCGCAGATCATCGGAGTGGCTGTCGCCGGTGCCGAAGCGTGCATGCGGGGGCTGGCCGGCTCGTCCCGTCCCGGGAGCATCCGCTGGGAGTATTCACCCGAGAGCTACACCGGAACCGAGCCCGAGTATTCGGTCGAGGTCTGCGAGGCGGTGATGGATGTGTTCGGACCCACTCCCGCCAACCCGATCATCCTCAACCTTCCCGCCACCGTGGAGATGTCGACCCCCAACCTCTACGGCGACCTCATCGAGCGTTTCGGACGCGACATCTCGGACCGCGACTCGGTGCTGATCTCGCTCCATCCCCACAACGACCGGGGTACTGCCGTGGCCGCGGCCGAGATCGGTCTGATGGCGGGTGCCGACCGCGTCGAGGGGACCCTGTTCGGAAACGGGGAACGAACCGGCAATGTCGACGTCGTCACCCTCGCCCTCAACATGATGAGCCAAGGTGTCGATCCCCGGGTCGACATGGGCGACATCGAGGAGATACGACGGGTGTTCGAGTTCTCCAACCGGATGCAGGTGTCGCCGCGCCATCCCTACGTCGGTGATCTCGTCTACACGGCCTTCTCGGGAAGCCACCAGGACGCCATCAAGAAGGGCATGGCCGACGTCTACAAGGTCGCACCGGGTGAGGCGATGAGTGGCGATTACGAGAAGTGGGACGTGCCGTATCTGCCGGTCGACCCCCGCCACCTCGGCCGCAGCTACGAAGCGGTGATTCGCGTCAACAGCCAGTCGGGTAAAGGCGGAGTCGCCTACGTGCTCTTCCACGAGTACGGACTCGATCTGCCGCGTGGGCTGCAGGTCGATTTCTCCAAGAAGATCCAGACCGTCACCGAGGACACCGGTACCGAGATCACGTCCTATGAGATCCACCGGCGGTTCGTCGGCGAGTACGTCGAGCCCGAGAGCCGCTCGGTGGAGATCGTGGGGCATCGGGCCACCACCGACACGATCGACACCGGCCAGACCAAGGTCGAAGCCCGGTTGATCGTCCGGGGAGAGGAGATCACGGTTAGCGGCGAGGGCAACGGGCCGATTGACGCCTTCGTCGCCGCCCTACGTGATGCCGAGCTGTTCAACGGCAAGGTCGCCGACTATTCCGAGCACGCCGTTGGGGCGGGTTCGGACGCCACGGCCGCCGCGTACGTTGAGATCGACACCGGCGACCGTGACACCGTCTGGGGGGTCGGACTTCACGAGTCGATCGTCTCGGCATCACTCAGGGCGATCATCGCCGCGGTCAACAAGATGACCGCGGCGGGGCGGATCTGATCGGCTGGGGATCCTGATCGGTCAGGCCGGCGCGACGATTGGCGCGGTGTCGGTGGCCGGGGCCAGCCGGGTGCGGACGGTGACGGTGTCGGTCGTGTAGACGAGTTCGACGGCCGTACCGTCGGCTCGAAGTGCGACGTTGATCGAGGCATCGGGGAGACCGAGGTTGACCCCCGGATAGGTGGCTGTGATCTGGTCGCCGTTGACGGTGATGGCGCCCGGTTCGAGCAGTGGGCCGATCGGATCGGAGCTGATGTCCTGCTTGGTCTGTTGAGTCCACGTGGTTCCGCCGTCCTGGCTGGCCCAGATGGTGCCGCCCACCGAGATGATGTTGATGTCGGTGCCACCCTCGGTCGTGGTCTTGAACTGCGAGTCGCCGTTGATGTTGCGACCCGTCACCTGGGTCACCGGACTGCCGTTGGCTTCGACGCGCGTGTCGAAGTCATAGGCCGTCCTCATGGCCGCCAGGTTGGAGGTGACCTTGGCGACCGCGTCGACGTTGGCTGCGGCCTCGGCCGAGATCGTGGTGGTGGTCGGTGTCGCTGTGGCCCGACTGCCCTCGTTGTCCTTCTCACTGGAGCAGGCTGCGGCGAGGAGCAGAACGGCAGCGACCGCGGCAGCGATTCTCATGGCTCGTCTCGTGTGGGTCATTCAGTCGCCTCTCTCACCTTCGTTGTCTCTACCTTCACGGCCTTCGCCTTCCCTTTCTCCACGAGATTTCTTGGCAGTGCCGTTGATCGTGGAAGCGGCGCTCGGGTCGGTCAGCGAAACCGACACCTTGTTCTGTCCTCCGACACTTGTGATGACAAAGGTGAGATTGGTCGACACTTGAGTCGACGCGTCGGCCGGAGCGTCGAAGAATGTGATGAATTGGACCAGGCGTCCGCCGTTGTCGGTGGGAGAGAGAATCTGATACCAGGTGACCTTGCCGGCGCTGGCCACGACGGTGGTTGCGGCCGGAGCGGCGCCGTTGATCGAGTTGATCTTGATCGTCGGCGCTCCGGCGGCGTCGGCGCCGACGGTGTAGCCCACGACGACGATGTCGCCGTTGCCGAGTGGATCACCGACCCATTGCGTAGCGCCGGGGTTCGCAGCCGGGCTGGCTCCGCCGGTGGTTCCGGGGGCGGAACCGTCATTGATCTTGATTGTGACCACGGCGTTGGGGGCGCTGTTGTCGAACTTGATCTCGAAAACACCCGTGGCCTTGGTCTGGCCGGAGTTCGTACCGCTACCCGATGCCGGCACCGTGACCGGCGCGGCCGGGGCGGTCGGGGTGATGTCGGCGCTGACAAATCCGCCACCTTGATCGGTGACAATGGTGATGATCATCGAGGTGCCGAACACCGGCACGGTGACAGTGATGGATGCGGCGGGCGCCGGCGTGGCGGCATCGGTGGTCACCTGGGCGGATGCCGGTGAGGCGAGAGAAACGGCCGCGAGCGTCACGACCCAGATCGACAGTGCGACTTTCCTGAGACTCATGATGGTTGTCCTTGCTCTGGCTTGGCGGGCGGGTCGCACCGATCGCTCCGTTGTATCAACGGCATGGCCCACCCGGAAGGTTTGGTTTCTGCCTCTGAATTGAGTCGATGGGACCATGTCCACAAGGCCATTCATACAGGAGAGGCGACCACGTGGGTGGTCGCCTCTCCTCGATTCGATCCCGGCCCGAAAACCGGTGTGGATTCCGAATGGGGGTGCTGGTTTCCTTCGAGACGGCTCAGTCGTCCTCGGAGCCACCGCCGTTGTCGGAGCCGCGATCGCCGGGCGCCCGGTCACTGCCGTTGCTGGAGCGGTGACCCTCGGACACCTTGTCGCCGGACCGATCGGATTCGTGGTCCCGGCTACCCGCGGAGCCGTGATCGTTCGATTCCTGATCATCGGAACCGTGATCGTCATCACCACGCGAGGCGTTGGGGTTGATGAGGCTGGTCTTGACCTCGATCTTGCCGTCCTCGACCTTGGCCCTGATGACCAGTTCCATCGAGTCCTGAGCGCCGGTGGCATCGGGGGCGTTGTAGAAAAGCACCTTCTGGGTCACAACCGACTCCCCTTCCTCGGTGCTGCTGATTGCCGGGTCGACGACGAAGAACGTGTCGACCGGATCGCCGGTGATGACAGGGTCCGACACGGTGATGACCGGGTCGCCGTTGGCATCGAGGGCGACCGAGTAGTCGACGGTGGCGTTGTTGGTGTTGCCGAGGGGGTCGCCTGTCCATTGTCCGGCACCGGTGGCGTCGGCCGGGGTACGGGATTCGACTTCGGTCTTGGCAATCGCACCATCGGTGACGGCGACCTCGATCTCGACTCCGGAGGCACCGTTGGTGAACTTCACTTCGAATCCGCCGTGGCCGTCGGGATCAACGGTGATCTCGAATCCGCCGGCCGCGGCCGGATCGGCCGGAGGCGTATCGGCAGTCGGGCTCGGGGTCAGGTCGGCGCTGACGAATCCGCCGGCGGTGTCGGTGACGACGGTGATCACCATCGAAGTCCCGAACAGCGGTGATACTCAGGGGAGTATCGACGGGAGTCGGGTCGGGGGCCTGGGCCGACGCCGGGCCGGCCAATGAGAGGCCCGCCAGCGCCAGTGCCAAGAAAGCGGCTGACAGTTTCTTCGGGTTCATGTTCGTCCTTTACGGGCTATGAATGGTCTGTTGGTGGATGGCTCGCCCGCGTAGTAGACGCCACAGCGGGGAAGAAAGGTTTGGAAGAACTACTGCGTCGGGGACGAACGGCCTCCGTGAGTGGGTCGAACGGCCCATCAGGAGGCGGAAGGGCGACCCCGATGGGGGTCGCCCTTCGCCGGTTGTTTCTCGGCGGTCGGACCGATCCGATCCGACCGGTTTCACATGGCAGGGGTGCCGGCCGGAACCGTCGCGTCGGGAGTCGAGTCGACGGTCGAGGCACCGGCCTGATCGACCGACGCGTCGGCGTCGTGGGCTTCGTCGGGATCGGCCGCGTCGGCCGCGTCGGGCGAGTCGTCTCGAACGTCAGCAACGTTGTCCCGCGTATCCGAGACGTGGTCCTGGCCATTGGAAATGTTGGCCGAGTCGGCGGTTCCACCCTCGATGTCGGGGGTGATGTCGGCCGGGTTGGTCACGGCCGGGGCCGGGGTGGTGACGGCGGGGTCGGGGGTTTCGACCGCGGGTGATGCTGTCGTGGTGGGGGGTGTGGTCACGGCCGGGTCGGGGCTCTGGGGGGTCGTGGTGACAGCCGGAGAGGGTGTGGCGGGCGTGGCGACGACGGGGTCGGAGGTTTCGACCACGGGAGGTTCCGCTGTGGCGGGAGTCGCGGTGGCCTGTCCGGGGAGCGCCGATGCGCTGGCCAAGCCGCCGAGGGCGATGGCGGCCGCGGCGGCGCAAGCGGTCAGGATCTTCGTCCAGCTGCTCATGGGTTCGTCTTCTTTCGTCTTTTGTCTGATGGTTGATGGCACGGAATTGTGTCAAGCAGCCTCAACACGCCGCTGGCTGGGTAACGCGTTTGGAAGAATAGGGAATTCGACTCATGTCTTCCGGCCCAGCTGTCGATGTTCAACGGACCAAGTGTCGATGGAGTCCTTGTACACGACATGGTTGGTTCGATCGGATCAGTCGCATGTGGAGTCGACATCAGGAAAGACCTGAATTCTCCCAAACCCGATTCTGGTGCGGTGACGTGAGAACCATGAAGACCGAGATCATCGATCACGCCAAGCTGATGCCGACGACCCACCCGACGCACACTTCCATCGAGGCACCCATCGCCCGCGGATGTGACCCCAGCGCATCAACCATCCCTGGTCGCGCTGGTGTCGACTGGGAATACGGCACCGGTAACCGTCGGTGCGTGACCCTCGATCGAGGTCTCGACCTGGAGCAGCTCTACCCCAACGGCATCGACCCACCCGGATCCGGTGCCGCTGGGGGAGGGCCAATCCACCGCAGCCGCGTCCGTATCCGGTCGCGGCAGATTTGGAAGGGCCGCGCGGGCCCTGGGCCGCGTCTGTCTGGTGCCCAATCGAACTGCATTCGACAGATGTCGGTGGTGGGCGGTATCGGAGACAACCAGTAATTCAGTAGGCCACTCGCCGGGTCTTGAGCCGGCAATGACCACCAGGAGAACCGATGCAACGCCAAAAGACCGTGGCAATGATGGTTGCCCTGATCATGGGTGTGACCGCCACGGCATACGCACTGAATGTCGGAGTCATCAATGCGACCAAGCCAAAGTCGGCCGCTGCCGCGGCGAGTCTCGAGCCCGACGTGATCGGTGATACCGCAGTGATTCCCCACGCTGTCGGCTCGACTGCCGCGGTGTTGGTCCCGGCACCGGCTTCGGCTGCGTCTGTCTCGTACGAGATCTTCTCGGCCGGTCCGGCTGGGGAGGTGGTGTTGGCCCACACCGACAACGCCATCGAGTTCTGGGCCGCCTACACCGCCAACGGTTGGAAGTACCAGGTCGAGGTGGCACGCGGGCGGGAGGTCGTCGTTGGGTACCACCTCGGCGAGGCCGAGGAGGCCTTCGTCGCCACGGTGAAGGGTGATCGAATCGTGACGGTGGTCAGTGGGCCCGTCGGGGCGCCAGGAGGTGGCGAGAATGGCTGAGCAGGAACAGCAGGCCCGGTCGCAGCCTGCACAGCCGGCCGGCGTCACTGTCGTCACTGCGGTCTCGCCGACCGTTCGCGGTGCCAACTCAGGCCCGAGAAAGCGTCCCGGGAGAGGTCACGCTGCCGCCTCGACCAGGGTGGTGCTGGCCGGCGCGTCAATCAGCGCGACCGTCGTCCTCATGTCGTTCATGGGACCGTTCGTCAAGGTCGGCCCGGACAACGCCGACACGGTGGCCACCGCACCGGGGGCCGCGTCGGAGCGGAAGACCCTCGCCGAACTCGGCCGAGAGGTAGCGGGCGGTTCGCCACCGTTCGACGCTCCACCGGCTCCGGCCTGGGCTCACGTCATCCTGCCGCCCCACCTCGACGTGGCTCGTGTCGTTTCGCCACCGGTGGCGCAGGTCACGGTGGTCGCCGCGGCAACACCCGCTCCTCCGACTGCGGTGACAGTGTCGGCCGCACCGACCCCGACGGCCGCACCGGCTCCCTTGGTGGCACCTGCTCCCGCCCCGGCCCCGGCTCCTCCCCCACCCCCTCGGACCAGTGCAAGCGGCTGACACGGCATCGACCGAGCGGCAACTCGACGAGAGCTTTCGAGCCATGGGCTCGGCCTGCCGGATCCTGCTCATGGGCGCGGACTCGACGGTCGATCCGCTCCTTGTCAGGCTCGAGGAACTCGAATCGGAGTGGAGTCGGTTCCAACCGGAGTCGCAGGTGTCGATCATGAACGCCTACGCGGGTCGGCCGGTGTTGGTATCGGAGGATGTGGTTCTGTTGGTATCCCACGCCGTTCATGCCTGGCGTCTCACCGAGGGTCTCTACGACCCGACCATGCTCACCGAACTCGAGGCCCACGGCTATGACCGGAGTCATGAACTGCTCGCACCCCCCGAAGGGCTCCCGTTGCCGGGGTCGTCGGCACCGGAACGGGCCTCGCCGGCCGACCGGATCGAGATCGATGTCGTTCTGGGCTCGGTCACGCTACCGAAAGGGTCGGCGTTCGATCCGGGAGGCATAGGCAAGGGTCTGGCCGCCGACATGCTCATGGACACGGTCGGGGCCGCGGCCGGAGTCCTCATCGACCTGGGTGGTGATCTCCGTATCGAAGGCAACTGGATCGACGGTGGACCATGGCCGGTCGGTGTTGCCGACCCGTTCGATCCGGGTCGCGATATCGCATCACTCGCAATCGCGCGCGGTGGGGTCGCCACGTCGAGTTCGTTGCGCCGAAGGTGGCGGGGGGGCGACGGCTTCGATCGCCACCATCTCCTCGATCCGCGTACCGGCCGGCCGGCCGACACCGACCTCGTGGCCGTCACCGTCAATGCCGGTACGGCGTGGTTTGCCGATGTTGTTGCCAAGGCGGCTGTCGTCGGTGGATCCGACCACGCGCGGGAACTGATTGGAGTCACTCATACCGCGGGTCTCCTGATCGGTCGGAGCGGCGAGACCGAAGTTGTCGGCCCCCTCGAGGCGGAGATCCTTTGTTGAACGAGCAGATCTGGTGGTACCTCGCCAGGTCCAGCGGAATTGTGGCGTGGGTTGCCGTCACCCTGTCGGTCCTGTGGGGCCTGGCGCTGTCGACCCGCATCCTCGGCCGGACCGCACCGCCGGCGTGGATCCTCGACCTTCATCGGTTCCTTGGGGCTTCATCGGTCATCTTCACCGGGGTCCACATCGCCGGGTTGGCAGCCGACAACTACCTCCACTTCGGATGGTCCGAGGTGTTGGTGCCGTTCGCTTCGAGCTGGAAAACAACCCCGGTGGCCCTCGGCGTGGTCGCCTTCTACATCCTTTGCGCCATCGAGATCTCGTCGTTGATGATGAGACGGCTGTCAAGGTCCATGTGGCGCTGGATCCACCGGTCGAGCTGGCTTCTGTTCGTGATCGTCACCTTCCACGGCCTGCAGGCCGGCACCGACGTTCACAACGCCTACTACCGCTGGACGGCGCTGGCTTCGATCCAGCTGGTTCTCTTTCTCACGCTGATTCGTGTGATGGCCCAGCGACGGGCGGCTCGTCGAGACGCTCCGGCCGCTCAGGCTCGGCGCACTCTCACCGGTGTCACCGGTTGATGAGCGCCCGGCGCATCCCCGGCGCTGCTCG
>QIIW01000027.1 GCA_003231645.1 Acidimicrobiia bacterium
CCTTGGTGGCGGTACGCTGTGCGTCGTCGAAGTAGGCGGGCACGGTGATGACGGCCTGGGTGACGGCGTCGCCGAGATAGTCCTCGGCATCGCGCTTGAGCTTCATCAGCGTTCGGGCCGAGATCTCCTGGGAGTTGTAGGCCTTGCCATCGATGTCGACGGTCCATTTGGTGCCGATGTGGCGCTTGACCGAACGGACGGTGCGGTCGGGGTTGGTGATCGCCTGACGTTTGGCGACCTCGCCGACGAGCACTTCACCGTCCTTGGCGAAGGCGACCACCGATGGGGTGGTGCGTGAGCCTTCGGAGTTGGCGATCACGACAGGATCACCGCCTTCGAGAACGCATACGACCGAGTTGGTGGTGCCGAGATCGATCTTCTTCTCTCTGGTTACTGGTTGGGGGGATTCGAGAACTTGGCTTCGTGGATGCCAACCGGACCCTATCCGCTGCTATTCCCGTCGACACCAAAAAGCTGAGTGTGAGGCTATCAACTTTTCTCCATGTCCCCTCTGGTGCCGATGGTCACGGACGGTACCGGGGCCGGACCGACCACGGCCGACCCGCATGACCGATCGAGCACCCGGTACCGTCGGTGGCCATGAGCACCCTGATCCTGGTTCGCCACGGCCGCAGCGAATGGAACGACAAGAACCTGTTCACCGGATGGTACGACTGTCCCCTCATCGAGAGGGGCCGCGAAGAGGCCCGGGCCGCGGCGCCGCTGATGCTCGAGGCCGGGCTGCGGCCCGACGTGGTTCACACATCACTTCTCCAACGAGCCATCGAGACGGCGGAGATCGTGCTCGCCGGGCTTGACCGACGGTGGATCCCGGTCGCGCGGACCTGGCGCCTCAACGAACGCCACTACGGCGACCTCACCGGACTCGACAAGGCCGAAACCCTCGCCCGGCACGGAGCCGAGCAGCTGCAGATCTGGCGTAGGAGCTACGACTCGCCGCCGCCGCCGATCAGCGATGACAACCCCTACAACCCCAACTCGTCACCCGCCTACGCATCGCTGCCGCCCGAGCTGCTCCCGCGCACCGAGTGCCTCGCCGACGTGGTCGACCGGATGCTGCCCTACTGGTACGACTCGCTGGTGCCCGACCTCCGCCTCGGTCGAACCGTCCTCGTGGTGGCCCACGGCAACAGCCTACGGGCCCTCGTGAAGCACCTCGACGCGATCTCCGACGACGAGATCCCGTCGCTCAACATCCCCACCGGCATGCCCCTGATCTACGAACTCGGCAACGACATGTGGCCGACCGAGTCGAGACACCCCCTCGAACGGGCCCTCGACCCGGAAGCCGCCGCGGCCGGAGCGGCCGAAGTCGCGGCCCAGGCTGCCGAGGGCTGACCCCGGAGGGGGTTGATCCACGGAGACGGAGTTGGACGAGCCGATCGCCATCGACAGGCCGGCGCACCATTTCCACCTCCATGCATGCGCAGGGCAGGACGCCCGTATTTCGTCGTTGTTTCGCGAATGTGAATGAGATACGAACGCGGACGTGGCTGTGAACCCGACGTGGTCGCCATGTCCCGACGGTTAGGACGTAGGCTCACCAACCGAACGAATCATGCCATTGGCCGCGCTCGAACCCACGGCCGGATCCACAATCAGGAGCGACGAGATGGCTCTCTTCCCCAGACGATCACAACGCAAGGCCGCCGAGCGCGAAGAACTCCTCGAATACCTCCGCTCACCCCAGGTTCTCGACGCCAACGGCGACCTCGGGGAGCCGAAGGACGCCGAACGCGAGTCACTCAAGTCTGCTGAGCTCTCCGGGGCCGACCTGCGCCACGCCAATTTCCGTTACGCCGATCTCACCGACGCCGATCTGTCCGGTGCCGATCTGAGTCGCGCCGACCTCTCGTGGGCCATACTCAATCGTGCCGACCTCTCCGGGGCCAACCTCGGACGGGCCCGCATGATCGACACCATGCTCCAGGGTGCCGACCTCACGGGCGCCGACCTCACCGCGGCCACCGGCCTGCTCCCCGAGTGCATGAAGGGTGCGATCTCCTCCGACACCACAAGATGGCCTGAGGGCTTCTCGCCGGAAATGCCCCGACAAGGCCCACTTCTGCATGATCATGGCCAGGGTCGGATCCAGAATCCCGACTGACCCGATCACACCACCGCTTTCCAGCACCCGACCCGGAACCCGAATTGAAGACCGACGAGACCGAGCAGAAAAGCCCGGACAAGGCCAAGCGCGCTCTGACGATCGCCGCCCTCGGAATCGTGTTCGGCGACATCGGAACCAGTCCTCTCTATGCCATGAGAGAGACCTTCGAGAGTTCCACCCACCGCATCGGACTCACCGAATCCAACATCCTCGGGGTTCTCTCGCTGATCCTGTGGTCCCTCATCATCGTGATCGTGGTGAAGTACCTCCTCTTCGTCCTGCGGGCGGACCACAACGGCGAAGGGGGCATCCTCGCCCTCACAGCACTGCTCGGCGAACACAACAAGGCCGGGAAACTGGGAGTCGCACTGGTGGGCCTGGGCGTGGTCGGAACGGCGCTTCTCTACGGCGACGGAATGATCACCCCGGCCATCTCGGTGTTGAGCGCAGTGGAGGGCACCGAGATCGCGTCGCCGGGTCTGCGTACCTATGTGATCCCGATCTCGATCGCTATCCTGATCGGGATCTTCGTGGTGCAGCGGCACGGCACCGGACACATCGGACGGATATTCGGGCCGGTGATGCTCGTCTGGTTCTCGACCATCGGCATTCTCGGTCTCATCCGAATAGGCATCGAACCGGCAACACTGCGGGCTTTCTGGCCGGGATACGCGTTGAGGTTCTTCGCCACCAATCAACTCACCGGGTTCTTCGCTCTCGGATCGGTCTTCCTGGTGGTCACCGGTGGCGAGGCTCTCTACGCCGACCTCGGCCACTTCGGACGGCCGCCGATCAGCCGCAGTTGGTTCACGATCGTCCTACCGGGGCTGATGCTCAACTATCTCGGACAGGGAGCACTCCTGATCCGCGACCCGAGCGCCATCGACAATCCCTTCTACCGGATGGTCCCCGCCTGGGGCACCATCCCGCTCGTCATCCTCGCCACCATGGCAACCGTGATCGCCTCACAAGCCCTGATCTCGGGCGCGTTCTCCCTGACCATGCAGGCCATACAGCTCAACTATCTGCCCCGCATGCGGGTGATCCACACCTCGTCGGAGGAGCAGGGACAGATCTACGTTCCCGCCGTCAACTGGACGCTGATGGTGGCATGCGTTTCACTGGTGGTCGGATTCCGCTCATCGGCGGGGCTGGCGGGCGCGTACGGAATCGCCGTTTCGATCACCATGGTCATCACCACCATGCTGTTCTATCTCGTGTCTCAAAGCAGGCTCGGATGGTCGAGGCTCCATGCGAGTGCGGTGTGCGGACCATTGCTCGTGGTCGACTTCGCCTTCTTCTTCGCCAATGTGCCCAAGATCGCCGCAGGCGGCTGGTTCCCACTGGTGGTGGCGGCGATCGTGTTCACGATCATGAGCACGTGGCACACCGGCCGACGGCTCATTCGCGAGCGGCTGCGTCAGGGACACACGGATCTCCAGAAGTTCCTCGACAGCTACCGGTCGAGCGAACCGAAACGGTCCGAGGGCACCTCCGTCTACCTGTTCAGCCAGCGCGACAAGGCGCCACCGGCCATGCTGAGCGATCTGCGCCACTCGGGCGTCCTCCCCGAGAGCGTGGTCGTGATCAACGTGGTGATCGAACAACGGCCGATCGTCCTCGAGGCACAACGGTCCGAGAAGACCAGCCTCGGCGACGGATTCACCCATGTGGTTCTCCACTACGGATTCCGCGAACGGATCGACATTCCACGGGCGATCACCGATCATCAAATCGCCAACGAACCCGAGGTCCACTACGTGCTCGGCCACGAGACAGTAGTGGTTACCGACAAGCCGGGCATGGCGATGTGGCGCGAGCACCTCTACAACCTGATGTACCGCAACTCCACCAGCGCGGCCAGATCCTTCAAGCTCCCGATCGACCGAACCATAGAGTCCGGCCAGCAGGTCGAACTCTGAGCTGCCCGACAGGGGCCGTCGGGCAGCTCAGATCTTCATGTCGGTGGCCGGGCCGTCGTACACGACCTCGCCCTGCTCGAGCATCACCGCCCGATCGAACACCTCGAGCATCTGGGGGTCGTGGGTGGCGACGAGGACCGCGCCGCGGTCGTCGCGCACTTCGGCGATCAGTTCGAGCAGCGCCTCGCGGCCGGTGCGGTCGAGTCCGGAGAACGGCTCGTCGATGGCCAGGGCGGCGAACGGCCGGCACAGGCCGACGACGATCGCCGACTTCTGGCGGAGGCCGCGACTGAACGTGGAGGGAAGATCGTCGACACGGCTGCTGAGGCCGAGCCTTTCTATCAGGCCCTCGGCATCGTGGGCCTCGGGGCTCGAACCATGGAGGTGACTCAGATACTCGATGTGTTCCCACAGGCTGAGGTCGTCGTAGAGAACCGGGTGGTCGGGGAGATACGAAAGGGCGGCGCGGGCCGCGGCGCTGCCGGCCTCGGCGCCGACGATCTGCGCCGAACCCTCGCTCACATCGGCAACACCCGCCGCGAGCGACAGCAGCGTCGATTTGCCGGAGCCGTTGTGGCCGACGAGCGCCACCGCCTCGCCGGCCGACACAGTGAACGACACCGGGCCCACGGCGATCACGTCGCCGTAGTGCTTCTCGACCTCGTCGAACTCGAATGCGAAGGGTTCCTTGCGGGCCTTGCGGCCATCATCCCCACCGCGTTTCGACTGCTTCCTGGAACTCATCTCTTCTTCTCCTGCTGGCCGGCCGCGGCGGCCTCGAACATTGAGTCCCGGAATCGGATCCACCCGAACACGAGCCCGCCGAGTATCACCACGAAGATTCCGGCATTGATGGTGGGCGACACGACCGGATTCCCGGCCCTGAGAGCCTGGCGCCCGACGAGCACCGGCACGATCCCCATGGTGGCCAGAGCAGGTGGCCACAGGAGCTTGTAGAGAACCTGGGGTCCGGCGAGCTCGGGGGGCACGGCCATGGCCGTCTCGTTGGAGCCGACCCTCTGGATGCTGAGCGCGCCGGCCCCGACCGAAACCATTGCCGCCGGGACCACGGCACCGAGCATCGATGCCAGCAGATCGACCGATCGTGATGCCGCGAACGCGGCTCCGGTGGCGACCAACCAGATCGGGATCATCGCGACGGCGCCGCCGATGAGGTGCTCGACGAGAATCCGGCCGGTCTCAAGCGGCATGGTCTCCATCACGGTGGGATGGTCGACCTCCTGCCCGTAGGGCTCGACCACCTCCAGGCTGATCAGATACATCAGGACACCGGCCGCGCCGATCAACACCGTGGTGCCGTGCCAGAGGCCCGCCACGCTCAGCCCAGCCGCCACACTCAGACCGGTGACACGGGTGATGCGTCGGGTGGGCCAGCGCAGGTAGCTACGGAGGTCACGGACGAACACCGGGAATCGAGGCGCCACGCGTCGAAGCGAGAGCGACAGAATCGGCCGGCGTCGGGGAGCCTCGAAGGCGAGTTGACGACGAAGAAGGATCAGCGAACGCAGGTCCTGCTGAGAGAGGGCGAATCTGATCTGACGGATGAGCACGGCGCGACGCAGGATCCGTTCGACACTGACGCCGGAGACGGCCCGGAATCCGACCACGGCCACCGCGATCACGGCGAGGATCACCAACAGTTGAACCGGACTGCCGACCAGTGGCCACAGGGCGATTCGGCCGAGGAAGCTGAGAGGCGACGTGTCGATGTTGAACCACACATCGGCGACCGACCATCCGATGATGGCCATCCACACCGAGGTGACCACCGGGCCGCGTTTGCGGTAGCCGGAGATGATCAGGGCACACCCGACCACCAGAACTCCGACCACCGCTCCGGTGAGTGCCGCCCCGAATACCCACTCGGTCTTGGTACCCGGCATACGGCGCGCCGCCAGCTCTCCGGCCGCCGCGCCGAGCACGCCGGCCGCTCCGGCCGCGGTGAGAAACAGTTTCCGCACCGGACGGTCGAGCACGTCGTGACGACTCAGCGGTGAGAGGAGAAGGTGATGGGCATCAACATCGTCGATGGTGAGCGGTCCGCCGTTGGCTCCGGATCGCAGGGCGGCCGCCACGACGGTCGCTATGCCGAGACCGATCCACTGGCTTCCGTGGCCCGTGAGCCATTGGATCGTGCCCTCGCCGATGGGAGCCTCGTCGACGGCCCCGAGTGCCACGAAGAAACCGAAGAGACCGAAGACGACGGTGACGTAGGCGCGGTACGCGAGGTCGGACTTGTCCATACCCCTCATGTGTCTGCGGCGACGCGCCCCGCGCAGATCGGATAGAGCCTGTTTCATGTCGACGGTCATGTTCGCGATGCCCTGCTTGGCCCCATTGGGCGAGTCGGATCAACGTCCGTGGATGCTAACGGCGATTCCATGCGGCCAGCCCGGTGGGCGGGTGCGAATCGGCGGGGACGAAACCGCTATCGTCGCGGCCGCCATGAACTCTCGACTGAAGCCCCATCACCACGTCATCGGTCTGGGCGTGGTCATAGCCGCCTTCACCGCCGCGTCGGGCATTGTTCCGCTGTTCACCGGGTGGCGCGACTCCAGCCCGATCAGTCGCGAGGTGTTCGTCGATGTCCCGAGCGCACTGATTCTCACGTTCTACACGGTGATCCCGTTGTTGCTCGTCTATGGCTCGGTGCTGTTCGCCAACCGGGTAAGGAACTGGGAACGGGGTCGCCCGGACAACCGGCGAACCACACTGAAGAACGCATCTCGCCGCGTCTCCGATTTCGGGACCGGTGCCTACATGCGAACGCTGCTGCGCGAGCCCGGCGCGGGCGTGATGCACTCCATGATCTACTTCGGTTTCCTGGTGCTGCTCGGTGTCACCACGACCCTGGAGATCGACCATCAGCTTCCCTCGGGCGCCAAGTTCCTCCACGGTGACGTGTATTTGGCCTACGCCGCGGTCGGCGACGCCGCCGGGCTGATCTTCCTGATCGGCATCGTCTGGGCGATCGGCCGCCGCTACGGCCCCAAACGGTGGCGGCCCTACCGCATCAGCATCAAGACCCGCCCCGAACACGCGGTTATCCTCGCGGTGTTCTTCACCATCGCGGTCACCGGTTTTCTCTCCGAGGCATTCCGTATCGCGGTCGAGGGGTCACCGAACTTCGAGAAGTGGAGCTTCGTCGGTTATCCCATCGCCCAACTGTTCAACACGGTCGACTCGCTCAACGGCTGGCACCAAGTGTGGTGGATGGTCCACGTCGTGAGCTTCATCGCGTTCTTGGTGATCCTGCCCACCACCATGTTGCGACACGTGTTCACCTCACCACTCAACATGTATCTCAAGGACCGCGACCGTCCGAAGGGCGCCATGAAGTCGATGCCCGACCTCGTGTCGGGCGACACTGAACTCGAGACATTCGGTGCGTCGGTCATCGAGGACTTCACGTGGAAGCAGTTGCTCGACACCGACGCCTGCACAATGTGTGGCCGTTGCACCAGCGTCTGCCCGGCCCACGCCACCGGCAAGCCACTCGACCCACGCGAGATCGTCCTCAAGACCGGCGAGGTCATGGCCCGGTCGGGCCACCCGGCCGTCAGCCCACCCATCGGAGTCGACGCCGAGATCACCGTGTCGTCCAATTCGATGTTCGAACGCATCACCACCGAGGAACTGTGGGCGTGCACGTCATGCAAGGCATGCGACGAGATCTGCCCGGTCAACATCGAGATCCTCGACAAGATTCTCGACATGCGCCGCTACCTCACGCTGATGGAGTCCGACTTCCCATCGGAGCTGGGGCAGGCCTACCGGGCCATGGAGAACTCCTCCAACCCGTGGGGTATGAGTCAGACCGAGCGCGCCGACTGGGCCAAGGATCTCGACGGTGTGCGGGTGATCGACGGCAACAACCCCCTCGAAGCCGAATATCTCTACTGGGTCGGTTGCGCCGGCTCGTTCGACGACAAGAACAAGAAGGTCACCCGGGCCATGGCCCAACTGCTCCAGCGGGCCGGCGTCGACTACGCGATCCTCGGCCCGGCCGAGAGCTGCACCGGCGACCCGGCCCGCCGGTCCGGCAACGAATACCTGTTTCAGATGCTGGCGAGCCAGACCGTGGAGCAGCTCAACGCCATGGGGGTCAAGAAGATCATCACCCAGTGCCCCCACTGCTTCAACACTCTTGCCAACGAATATCCCCAGCTCGGCGGGCACTACGAGGTGGTGCATCACAGCCAGTTCCTGGAGTGGCTGGTCGAACAGGGCAAGCTCGATCTGTCGGAGGCCAGGCTCGAAGAACGGGTCGTGTACCACGATTCGTGCTACCTGGGCCGCCACAACGACATCTACACGGCGCCCCGCAAGGTGCTGGGTCGGCTTGGTGGCATCGAACTCGTCGAGGCCGAACGCAACGGCACCAAGGGAATGTGCTGCGGTGCCGGCGGTGGCCGCATGTGGATGGAGGAGACGATCGGCGAGAAGATCAACGACGCCCGCGCCAAGGAGTTGGTGGCCACCGGCGCCAGTCGCATCGCCACCGCCTGCCCGTTCTGTTTCATCATGATGGACGACGGCGTGAAGGCCGCCGGCAAGGAAGAGGACGAGGTCAGGGTGGCCGACATCGCCATCCATGTCCTCGACGCCATTCGCGCCGGCGAACGCGACCCCCAAGGCGGCTCGGTGGCATCGACGCCGTGAGCCCGCCACGCATCCTCGTCGTCGACAACTACGACTCGTTCGTCTACATCCTCGTTCAGTACCTGGGTGAGCTCGGAGCCGAGCCGATCGTCCATCGCCACGACGAGATCGACATCGCCGGCATCACCGAATTGGCCCCGGATGCCATTCTCATCTCACCCGGACCCGGCACGCCCGACGATGCCGGCGTGTCGATGCAGATCGTCGCCGAGCTGGCCGGGCGGGTCCCGATCTTCGGAGTGTGTCTCGGCATGCAGTGCATCGGCCAGGCCTTCGGTGCCGCCGTGGTGAGGGCACCTCGGGTGATGCACGGCAAGACCTCGCTGATCAGACACCACCACACCGGTGTGTTCGAGGGGCTGCCCCAGCCGCTGGAGGCCACGCGCTACCACTCGCTGATCGTCGAGCGCTCGTCGGTCCCCGGGGAACTCGAAATCACCGCCGAAACCGACGACGGCCTGGTGATGGGCCTGCGTCACCGCCGGCTCGAGGTCGACCGGAGTCGGTGCTCACCCATGGCGGCCACGACCTGCTGCGCAACTTCCTGGCCCGCTGCAACTGACCCGTCGACATCGGACCCGGTCGGCAGAGGTCAGGAAACGGTGGTGGTGGTCGTCGTCTATGAGGTCGGTGGAGGAGGGGCGATCGTGGTGGTCGTGGTAGTCGTCGACGTGGTGGGCGCCGGGGCGGCTTCACCCACGACCAGCGTGACCAGTTCACCCTGATTGACCTCGACGAACGCCGCCGGGCTCTGGCTGATGACCCGCCCGACATCGGCCGAACCGGCCGGCACCTGCCGATATGTGACCTTGGATGTGAGGATTTCGTTGGTGAGCCTGGTACGGGCGATGTCGACGAACAAGCCGGTGACGTCGGGGACCTGAACCTGGGGAA
>QIIW01000058.1 GCA_003231645.1 Acidimicrobiia bacterium
CGGGCCAACTTCACCAGGCCGGGCTTGGGTTCGGGGTTGTCGACCTGGAACGTGGCTTCGAGCAGGTCGCACACCAGTTGCGGGTAACGGAACTGGACCCGATCCGACAGCACCAGTTCGGGGGCGTGACGAAGGTTCTTGTGGTCGGCCAGCACGAACGTGGCCTCCAGGCGTTTGCGGTAGTCGGCGAGCATCGAACCTTCCCCGGCCGAATTCGACGCGGCCACCGCGGCCTGGGCCGCGGCCCCGCCGCCGCCGATCGCGAAGTTGACGCCTTCGAGCCACAGTCCCGCGCCCAGGCAGAACGCCGCGGCGTCACCCGAGACGAGCAGTCCGGGCGCACCGAGGGTCGGCATCGTGTCGTAGCCGCCCTCGGGGATCAGATGGGCCGAGTACTCCTCGAGCGTCGCGCCCTTCACGAGTGGGGCGACCATCGGGTGGGCCTTCAGGCCGGCTATCAACTCCTCGGCCCGGTGATCGGATTCGGCGAGATCCGACAGACGCAGCACCACACCGACCGCGATCGACTCGAGGTTGGTGTAGATGAAACCACCGCCGGCGATGTCGCCGGTACAGCCGATGATCTCGAAGTCGGCACCCTCGTCGCCGGTGAGGCCGAACCGGTCTTCTATCAACTCACGCGGCAGCGACAGCACCTCCTTGGCGCCGAGCGTGAAATGGGAGGTGTCATCGGCTCCGGGGTAGAGACCGGCTTCCTTGGCGATGAACGAGTTGACCCCGTCGCACGCGATGACGACCTCGGCGCTGAGATCACCGTCGGGCCGGTCGGTGCGGACCCCGGTGACCTTCCCGGTTTCGTCGCGGATCAGCCCGGTGACGGTGGTGCTGCACACCAGCGTGGCGCCGGCCTCGACGGCATGATCGGCCAACCACGCATCGAAATCGGGGCGGAACGCGGTGGCCCCGTTGTAGGGCGCCTCACCCCATCTGGCCGACCGGTAGTCGAGGGTGAGGCTCTGGGTCGGGGTCATCATCACCGTGCCGCGTCGGGTGACCCAACGTTGCACGGGTGCGGTCTCCCACCACTGCGGGATAAGGGTGTCGAGGACCCGGCCGTAGATCACGCCGCCGTACATGTTCTTGGCCCCCGGGAACGGCCCGCGCTCGATCAGACACACCGACTTGGCGGCCCGGGCCGCGACCAACGCAGCGGTCGATCCGGCCGGGCCGGCACCCACCACGATGATGTCGAAGTCAGTCACCGGCGCCTCCCTCCCCTCTGTTCATCTCTGGTCATCGTTGTTCACCGTCATCGTTGTTCACCGTCATCGTTGTTCACCACTGCCCGGCTCCGGGCGTTCGGCCATCCCCCGGAGCGTCGGATCGACATCGAGGTCGAGTCGGTCGGCCATCGCCACCAGAACCCCGCGAGCGTCGCACACGATGTTGATTTCGGCCATTGCCGACATCGGGCAGCTCCCGTCGGTGTTGACGCTCACGATGTGGTCGGGTTGGCCCAGCCCCGACACGTGCTGTACCGCGCCGCTGATGGCCAGGGCGACGTGGACATCCGGATCAACCATCACCCCGGTGGTGCCGATCTGGCGCTCGAAGGGCAGCCAGCCCGAGTCGGTGACAACCCGAGTGGCACCGAGCGACATGCCGAGCGCCTCGGCGACCCGGCCGGCGAGCTCCACGAAACCCGAGCCGCGCAGACCGGCCCCCACGGCGAGGATCCGGGTGGCCTCGGCCAGGTCGAGTTCCGACGCATCGGGGGTGGTGACCTCGACCACGACCGGATCACCCGGCGCCGGGGTGACACCGCCGCCCTCGACCACGGCCGCGGGATTCGGCCTGGTCTCGTCGAGTCCCGCCGGTACGCCGCGTGCCCCCGGCTGGAGTGTGGCCACATAGGGGCCATCGACGGTGTGGGTCTCGAGAATCAGGCCGCCACGCCGGGCGACGGTGACCCGGCCGGGTTCGGCCGACACTGCTCCCGCCATCAGCGGCCGGCCGAGCAGGGCGGCCAACCGCGGGGCGAGGTCGCGGCCGTCGGGTGAGGCCGGAAGCACTATGACCTCGTCGTCCCGGACCCGATCGAGCAGGGCGGCCGCCAGCGCCGCGGGCCGCAGACCGTCGACATCGACCACCACGGCCCGGCCATCGCACTCGGCCATCGCCTCCAGGCCACCGAGGGGAAAGTCGCCGTGGCGGGTGACGATCACCGCGATCACAGCGCCCGTCCGATCCGGTCGCCGTCGACAACAGCCGAATGGATCCGACGGGGCGCCACCGCGTCACCCACCCGGTGGACCGCGATTCCACGCCCGGTTTCCGGATCCTTCAGTTTCAGATCCTTCAGTTCCAGATCCTTCAGTTCCAGATCCCTCAGTTCCAGGTAAAGACCGTCGGCGGCGCGGGGCGGCAGGCTCATCACCAACCAGTCGGGGTTGCGGGTCTCGGTCTCGCCGGTGAGGTGGTACATCAACCCGACCTCGCCGCCGACAACGTGGGTCACGATGCGGTCGGTGGTCTGGCGGATGCCCTTGGCCTCGGCCCGCATCCACCAATTCTCCATGTCGAGGGTGATACCGAGGTCCTGCCCCACGACCATTCCCGGCGTGACGATCTCGACACGACACCCTCGGTCGGCCAGCAGTTCGGCCACCGACGTGGCCTCGTGGAAACCGAGCTGATCGAAGATGAGTACGTCACCCTGCGGGTCGGCCTCACCGCTCAACACCGCGATCGTGTCGACACAACGCGACCGGAACTCGTCGTCGGCCCCCGGCAGCCAGTAGGGAGGGTTGAACTCGGAGCCGGTGGCGACGATCACGACATCGGGGTGACGGGTATCGACCAGCTCGATGTCGACGTCGACCCCGTATTCGATCCCGACCCCGAGGCGATCACACTCCACGAGCTGATTTCGGATCACGTCGCCCAACTCGGCCCGGTTGGGCACCGACGAGGCCCAGCGCACCCGACCGCCGGCGGTGTCGGAACGCTCGACGACGGTGACCCGATGGCCATGGGCGGCAGCGGAGATCGCCGACTGCAACCCGGCCGGACCGGCACCCACCACCAACACATCACGAGGCGCCGACCGGATTACGGGCATCGGCAACACGCTCTCTCGCCCGGTCATCGGATTCTCGACGCACCCGAGCCACCGGTTGAGACCCATACGCCCCACGCACTCCTGGTTGCACGACAGACACAGTCGGGTCTCGCCGGGCATCCCGGCCCGGGCCTTGGCCACGAACTCGGGGTCGGCGATCTGGCCGCGCACCACCCCGACCAGGTCACAGTGGCCGTCGGCGATCGCCCGGTCGGCCTGGAGGGGGTCCTTGAACCGGCCGACCCCGATCACCGGTAGTTCGACCTCGGCCCGGATCGCCGAGGGGATGAACAACGCGTATCCCGGCGGGATGTGCATCGACGCCTCGATCACGAACAGCGACGCGGTGGCCACTCCGATCGAGGTGTTGATGTAGTCGATGCGGCCTTCCCGCTCGAGGTCGACCGCGATCGCCACCGCGTCTTCGATCGTGGTGCCGTTGTCGATCAGTTCGTCACCGCAGAGCCTCACACCGAGCGCGATGTCCGGGCCGATCTCGTCGCGCACCGCGGCCACGATCTCGTGCAGGATCCGGCTGCGATTGTCGAGACTGCCCCCGTACACGTCGGTGCGCCTGTTGGTGGCCGGCGACAGGAACCCGCGCACGATCGAACTGTGGGAGCACTGCAGTTCGATACCGTCGAATCCGCCCTCGACACATCGGCCGGCCACCACCGCGTAACTCCGGACGATCTCCGCGATCTCACGGTGGTCGACCTCCTTGGGAACCTCACGGAACATCGGGTCGGGAACCGGCGACGGTGCCCACACCGGCAGCCGTGAATACATCGACGATGCCTGGCCGCCGTTGTGGTTGATCTGGGCGAAAATCGGTGTTCCGTGAGCGTGGACCGCCCGGGTGATGCGCCGGTAGCCGGCCACCACCTCGGGGTGGAAGGCGTGGATCATCTTCTCGTAGGGCCAGTCGGTGGGATGGACCGAATGTTCCTCGGTGATGATCAGCCCGGCGCCGCCCCGGGCCCGTGCCTCGTAGTAGGCGACGTGCTGATCGCTCGGCCTGCCGTCCTCGGCGTAGTTGGTGAGATGGGCGCTGAACACGACCCGGTTGGAGACGGTGACCGGCCCGAGCCTGAGCGGCTTGAACAGGTAGCGGTACTGTCCTCCGCCGCTCACCGGGCCACCCCCTGTCCGGCGGCGGGGTCCGGTTGATCGGCAGCAGGCCTCGATCCCGACGAGTCGATCTCCAGCACGGCCCGGCGGGCTTCCAGGATTGCCTCGTGGATGGTCCGGGGCGCCACCGAGTCACCCACCCGCCGGTGACGCCGACCGGTGTCGGCCCAGAGCGTGTCGTCGGGCAGTCTCGGGCCGGCATCGACGATCGTGCCGACCAGCGTCGTGCGTCGGCCGCTGAAGCGATGCTCGACCGTGATTTCGTCGTTTCCGACCCGGACCACCTTCACCCGGCGGACGATCTCGACTCCGAGCCGGGCGAGTCGGCTGTTGCACGGGGCGAGATCACCGCTGAGGGCGAGCATCTGACCGGCGAACGCGTCACCGGTCACCAGCGTCGCGGTGCGCCCGTGCCGGCACAGCATCTCGGCCGTCGACACCCCGATCGGACCGCCGATCGGATCGAGGATCACCACATGGCCATCCGGGGGCACGAGGTGGTCGAGATGATCGAGGTCGTCGAGACCGTCGAGGCGCGAGGCATCGAGAACCGCGACCGCGGTGAGCAGCTCCACGTCGGCGTCGAGCGGCCCGGCCGGTGGTCCGGCGACCGAGCCGGTCGCCAGGATCACAGGCCCGGCGTGGGACACGACCTCGTCGGCGGTCGCCCGGTGACCGACGACGACCTCGACTCCGAGCCGTAGCAGCTCGCCTTCGAACCAGTCGACGAGCCTCTCCAGTGGCCGCCGACCGGCGCCCTCGGCCGCCGTGCGGATCATCCCACCGAGGCGATCCGTGGCTTCCACCAAGCGCACGCCATGGCCACGCTCGGAAGCCACACGTGCCGCTTCGAGCCCTCCCGGTCCGCCCCCGACCACCAGCACACGACGGTCGGTCACCGTGCCGAGCGATCCGGGGGCCGATCCGGGGGCCGGACACGGTTCCGGATCGTCGAGTTCATGTCCGGATCGGGGGTCGACCACACAGGTGATGATCGGATTGCGGTTGTCGCGCACCTGACAGGTCTGGTTGCACAGGATGCACGGTCTTGTTCGCGCCGGATCGGTACCGGCTTTGCCGGCCAGATCGGCGTCGGCGATCTGGGCGCGGGTCATCTCGACCAGATCGCAGCGGCCGTCGCCGAGCGCCCACTCCGCCTGTCCGACGTCGATGATCGAGCCTTGGGCCACGACCGGGATCGAGGCGTCGATTCCGGCCCGAATGTCACGGACGAGATCGAGATTGAAACCGGCGGGTTCATGGGTGTCGGGTCGGGTGGCCGACACCGAGAAGATCGACCCCTTCACCACCACCAGATAGTCGACGAGCGGGGCCAGTGACCTGGCGACTTCCATCGCCGAGTCCGGTGTGATGCCGGCCCAGGGAGCGAGTTCGTCGCACGACAGCCTGAGTCCGACCACGCCGTCGCCGACCGATGACCTGGCCGCCGCGATCACCTCCCTCACGAACCTCAGTCTGTCGTCGCCGTATTCGTCGGTACGCCGATTGGTGAGGCCCGACATGAACTGGCGTACCAGCGACTGCTGACCGGCGTTGATCTCGATGCCGTCGAGACCCGATTCCGCGGCCCGGACCGCAGCGACACCGAACCCGTCGATGACGGCGGCGATATCGGCGGTCTCCATGATCTTGGGGATTTCGCGGGTGTTCACCTCGGGCTCGTCGGACGGCGCCCACAGGGGCGCCTGCGACCAGTGCGAGGTGCCCTGCCCGCCGCTGTGGCCGAGGGCAGCCATCACCAACGATCCGTGCCCGTGACAGGCTTCGGCGATCGCCCCCCATCCCGGCCCGCAGTCCGAGGCCAGCGGGGCCCGTTCGTAGGGCCAGTCGGATTCGTGGACCGATGCCTCCTCGACCACGATCACGCCCGCGCCGCCCGCCGCCCGTCGCTCGTAGTAGGCGACGTGACGAGGCGACAAGACGCGGCGAACGCCGAGGTTGGTCGCATGCGGGCCGAACACGACCCGATTCGACGCCTCGGCATTTCCCAGGCGGATGGGCGAGAGAAGCTTCATGGACGTGGCGCCGGTAGCGCTACCGGCCCCCGTCACGTCACTTCGGTCGGCCTAGGAGTCACTCGTCGTCGGCAAGTCCCTCGACGGCTTCCTTGGCCTTGTCGGCCGCCATCTCGACCTTGTCGGCGTGCTCCTCGGGAACCTTGTCCTCGGCCACGTCGGCCGCCTTGTCGATTCCGTCCTCCACCTTGTCGGTGTTCTTGTTGATGAGGCCCTTGGCCTTGTCGGTGTTCTTGCTGATGAGGCCCTTGGCCTTGTCGAAAAATCCCATGATTGATCTCCTAGTGTCTTGTTGCGAATGAAACAGGTCCGGGTGGCCATGTCGCGGACGAAACCATGTCGCGACCGAACAGGTGGCGACCGAACAGGTCGCGACAGAATACCGGCCAAGGCCGCTGGTAACCTCCTTCGCAACCAAAGCAGGAGCCAACATGAGTTACGACCCCCACGGCGGCACCATCACCCAGCCGGTCATCACGCTCGGCGAGGAAGCCCGCGCCGACTTCGTCGTGCGCGTCTATCAGCACCTGCTCGGAGCGGTTGTCGCCTTCGTCGTCATCGAAGCGCTTTTCATCAACCTCGGGATCGCCCGGGCCATCTACAACTTCGTGGCCGGCAACGGCATGGCTTGGTTGCTGCTCCTCGGTGCGTTCATGGTCGGCCAGTGGTTCGTGGCCCAGGCCGCCGCCGATCTTCTCAATCCGGTACGTCAGTATCAGGCGCTGTTCGCCATGGCCGCGCTCGAGGCCCTGATCTTCGCCCCGTTCCTCTACTACCTGTTCAACGTGCAGGCCAACGGCACTGCCACGGTGGCCGCCGCAGCGCTGATCACCGCCGTCGGGTTCACCGGATTGTCGATCGTGGCTTTTGTGACGCGAAAGGACCTCTCGTTCCTTCGCCCCATGGTCATGTACGGCTTCGTCGGAGCAATGGTGCTGATCGTCGCCGCGCTGGTGTTCGGGCTCAGCCTCGGCATCTGGTTCTCGGTTGCCATGATCGTGCTGGCCGGCATGGCGATCCTCTACCAGACCCAGAGCATCATCCGTAACTACCCGGCTGAGGCCCACGTGGCCGGAGCGCTGGCATTGTTCGGGTCGCTGATGACCATGTTCTGGTATGTGCTCCGGCTGGTGAGCCAGTTCACACGCTGATTCTCCCGCTGATCCTCCCGCCGAGTCGGCGCCTGGCGCCCAGGCTCACCGGTGTGGGTCGGGAATGATCGGTCCCGGCCGCCGGCAACGAACCGGCCGCCGATTCCATCAACACCCGCCCGTGGCCGTTGACACATTCCGGGTCGGGGCCATCGAGCGGCAAGCCGGTGAAGAACTTGGCGGCCATGCAGCCGCCCTGGCACGCATCGAATTGACCGCACGACGAGCACGCCCCCGCCGAGCGGGGTCCGCGCAGGCCGGTGAACAGCTCGCTGTCCCGCCAGACCGAGGCGAATCCGCCGGTGTCACGCACGTTGCCGGCCCGGAAATCGTCGTGGAGCACGAACGGGCAGGCATAGACGTCTCCGAGCGGATCGATCAGGCACACCACCCGGCCTGCGCCGCAGAGATTGAGCCCGGGGAGCGGTTCGCCCAGCGCCGACAGGTGGAAGAACGAATCGCCGGTGAGCACGTCGGGTCGGTCGAGCAGCCAGTCGTAGAGGCCGACCTGCTGTTCGTTGGTGGCGTGGAGATCGTGCCACGAATCAGCGCCGCGGCCCGATGGGCGCAGACGGGTGAGACGAAGCTGGGCGCCGAAGCGCTCGGCCAGCCCGGCAAACCGGTCGAGCTGTGCGATGTTGTGGCGGGTCATCACCACGCTGATCTTGAACCCACCGAAGCCGGCATCGCGGAGGTGGCCCATGGCGGCGATCGCCGTGCGGAACGACCCTTCACCGCGCACCGCGTCGTTGGTGACGGCGTCGGCACCGTCGATCGAGATCTGGACGTCGACGTAGTCCGTGGCGGCCAGATCGCGGGCCACCGTCGCGTCGATGCGCGAGCCGTTGGTCGAGAATTTCACTCCGACCCCGTGGGCGACCGAGTAGTCGACGAGATGCCAGAAGTCGGGCCGCAGCGTGGGTTCCCCGCCGCCGATGTTGACGTAGAAAACCTGCATCCGCTCGAGTTCGTCGATGACCGTCTCGGCCTCGACGGTCGAGAGTTCACGAGGATCACGCCGGCCCGAGGAGGACAGACAGTGGATGCACCGCAAATTGCAGGCGTAGGTCAGTTCCCAGGTGACACAGATCGGGGCGTCGAGCCCGGCCTTCATCCGGTCGGCGAGGCCGGTCACACCATCACCAGGACTTCCGACGCGGCCAGCGACGCCAGCGCCCTCTCGAAGCTGGGCCAACGCCGTTGGTCGATGGAGGACGAGGCCAGGGCGTCACGCACGCTCAAATGGTCGCCGAGAGACTCCACCAACTCCACCAACTCCGGTGCTCGAAGCATGCTGAGGCGACGATTCTCGTAGTGATAGGCGAGAGCGCCGAAGGGCTCCGGCCGTAGCGCCACCTTCGGATGCAGGTGGTAGGCGCGGTCGGGGTCGAACTCCATCGGCCGGCTCAGTAGACCCCGCACATGCCGTCGATTGAGATCTCCTCGACCAGCAACTCGTCGGTCACCAGATCCTCGGTCTCGACCGGCTCGGCCGAATCGGTGGGATCG
>QIIW01000119.1 GCA_003231645.1 Acidimicrobiia bacterium
CGGCCGGAACGCTCCACCAGGACATCCACGACGCTCGATTCCTGCCCGCGATTGAACAGGCTCAGTTGGACGGAATCGTCCTGGCACCGAACAACCAACGAGGCCTGTATGTCGGCCGGGCTCTCACAATCGACCAGCACCCTGCCGGTGTCGACGACCCCCGCCGGGTCGGACACGACCAAGCGGAGAACCTGCCCTTCGGACTCGGGGGGAATGTCGAACTCGACCAGGCTGGACCCACCCGCCGGCAGGTCGATGCCTGTGGCGGCTGACTGCTCCACAAGGAAAACGTCGACGGCAGTCGGCTGGTCGCCATCGTTGACGACGGTCGCGTCGATCGTGCCGGCGCGACAGTCGACATGTGCCTGCAGCAGAGGAATCGGGCCGCGCACGAGAGGGGCAGTGAAACCAACGGTGGGGGTCGGTGGCGGCGGCGACGGGGGTGGCCCGACAGTTCCACCAACCGGCGACACCGCCGTCGTGGTCGGCGGCACCGTCGTGGGCACCGTGCTCGTGGTCGGCGGCACCGTCGTGGGCACCGTGGTCGTGGTCGGCGGCACAGTCGTGGGCACCGTGGTCGTGGTCGGCGGCACAGTCGTGGGCACCGTGGTCGTGGTCGGCGGCTCGGTCGTGGTTGTGGTCGGCGCCACCGTGGTCGTCGTCGGCAGCGGCGGAACGATGAGGTCGAGCCCGACGCAATCAGCGGTCACCGAGTCGGTGCCGCCTTTGGTGGACTCGAGGTAGTGGACCACTCGCAGCGAATCGACCGGTTGGCTCAGGATGACAGGACCGAAATGATCGCTCGAGGTGCCGTTGTCGGTCCCGTCGGGGATATCGGTCGTTGGTCCCACGGTGGCCACTACCGTCGCTCCGCTGAGGAATTCGAGCATCCACTGCTCGTGGAGCTGATTGGTTATCGCCCGGCCCTCGTACCCGTCGTGCGACTCGGTGCTCACCGACCACGTGCCGGGCTCGAGTGGTTGGGACAGCCCGAACTGGTAGGTGTCGTGGCCGGGGCGGGACCAGACCCAGACATCCAGGTTGACGACCACATCGCCGCGGCAACCGCCGTCGTTGCCGCCGTCTCCGGCGGAGGCCGGCCCGAGCGAGAACCCGAGTCCGAGCGCGACGAGACTCAGGCCTGACAGCAAGGAAAATAACCGTCGCAAGACCGTGTGCCTCCCGAACTCCGCGGCACCGACGTTAGCCCGCCGGCGCCGGAATTCTGGCGATGGTCGTCCTGGTCAGCGCAGGACCAGACGCGGGCGATCCTCGGTGGTTTCGGTGACAACCACCACCTGGTCACCCTCGGTGTAACGGCCCTCCAGCAGCGCGATGGCGAGCGGATCGCCGATCTCGCGTTGGATGAGACGCTTGAGCGGGCGGGCCCCGAACTCGGGCTGGTAGCCGTCGGAGGCCAGGAGTTTCTTGGCATCGTCGCTGACCGACAGCCCGATCCGCCTGCCGGACAGGCGATCGGTCAGGCCGCGCAGTTGGATCTCGACGATCGCCACCAGGTCGGTCTCGGTGAGGGAACGGAACCTGACGATGTCGTCGATCCGATTGATGAACTCGGGCCGGAAGAAGTCGCGCGGCTCCCCCACCAGGTTGGAGGTCATGATCAACACGACGTTGGTGAAGTCGACCGTGCGACCCTGACCGTCGGTGAGGCGGCCATCGTCGAGCAGTTGCAACAGTGTGTTGAACACATCGGAATGGGCCTTCTCGACCTCGTCGAGCAGCACGACGGCGTAGGGCCGGCGCCTCACCGCCTCGGTGAGTTGACCGCCCTCGTCGTATCCGACATATCCGGGGGGTGCGCCGATCAGTCGGCTCACGGAGTGTTTCTCCATGTATTCCGACATGTCGAGGCGGACCATCGCCCGAGGGTCGTCGAACAGGAAGTCGGCCAGCGACCGGGCGAGTTCGGTCTTGCCGACACCCGTCGGGCCGAGGAACAGGAAGCTGCCGATCGGACGATTCGGGTCGCCGAGTCCGGCCCGGCTCCGACGGATCGCGTTGGCGACGACGCCGACCGCCTCCTCCTGGCCGATGACCCTCTTGTGGAGGTGCTCCTCGAGGTGGACGAGCTTCTCGATCTCACCCTCCATGAGCCTCGACACCGGGATACCGGTCCATCGGCTGACAACCTCGGCGATGTCCTCCTCGTCGACCTCCTCCTTGAGCATGGAGTCCTGGGATTGGATGGCATCGAGGGCCTGTCGGGCCTCCTCGAATCGACGCTCGATCTCGGGGATGCGGCCGTAGCGAATCTCCGCTGCCTTTTCGAGATCGGGTTCGCGCTCGACCCCGGCCCGCAGGCGTTCGAGTTCTTCCTTCAGGTCGCGCATCGCGGTGATGGCGTCCTTCTCCGCCTGCCATCTGGCAGTGAGGCCGGACAACTGTTCGGTGAGATCGGCGAGCTCACGGTCGAGATCATCGAGTCGCTCCTTCGACGCGTCGTCGGTCTCCTTGGCCAGGGCCACGCGCTCGATCTCGAGCTGGCGTGTGCGGCGCACGACGATGTCGATCTCGGTCGGAACCGAGTCGATCTCGATCCTCAGGGAGCTGCCGGCCTCGTCGACAAGGTCGATCGCCTTGTCGGGCAGGAACCGGCCCGTGACGTAGCGGTCGCTCAACACAGCGGCGGCGATGAGAGCCGAATCCTGTATTCGCACGCCGTGGTGAACCTCGTAGCGCTCCTTGAGGCCGCGCAGGATGGCGATGGTGGCCTCAACCGACGGTGGTTCGACCATCACCTGTTGAAAGCGTCGTTCGAGTGCAGCGTCCTTCTCGACATGCTTGCGGTACTCGTCGAGGGTGGTGGCACCGATCATGCGGAGCTTGCCACGGGCCAACATCGGCTTGAGCATGTTGCCGGCATCCATGGCGCCTTCGGCTCCGCCTGCACCCACCACGGTGTGCATTTCGTCGACGAAGGTGATGACCTCACCGTTGGCATCCTCTATCTCCTTGAGCACCGCCTGCAGCCGCTCCTCGAACTCGCCGCGGTATTTCGCGCCGGCCACCAACGACGACATGTCGAGACTGATCAGTCGTTTGTCGGCGAGACTGTCGGGGACGTCGCCCTCGACGATGCGCGTGGCGAGTCCCTCGACGATCGCGGTCTTGCCCACGCCTGGCTCGCCGATGAGAACCGGGTTGTTCTTGGTGCGACGCGACAGGACACGAATTACACGTCGAATCTCCTCGTCACGACCGATGACCGGATCGAGTTCGTTGCGCCGGGCGGCTTCGGTGAGATCGATCCCGAACCGCTCGAGTGCCTGGTACTGGTTCTCGGGATTCTGGCTGGCGACCCGATGGCTGCCGCGTACCTCGCGCAGTGCGCTGAGGATGGTCTCTCGGTCGACGTCGAGGCGACCGGCGAGCGCCATGAGAAGGTGCTCGGTGGACAGATAGTCATCACCGAGGTCGTTCCGCAGCGAGTCGGCGTTCTCGAACACCTCGCGCAGATCCTTGGAGATCGAGGGGTCGGCTCCGCCGTAGGCGTTGGGAAGACGATCGAGGGCATCCTGGGCCTGGTTGCGGACCTGGTTGGGGTCAATCCCCACTTTGTGGAGCAGCGGCAGTACGATTCCCTCGGCCTGGGAGACGAGGGCCACGAGAAGGTGTTCGGGCACGATTTCGGGGTTCGCCGCGGCCCTCGCGGTCTCGGTGGCGTGGGAGAACGCCTCGGTGGTCTTCAGCGTCCAGCGGTTGGGGTCCAGGACCATGCAACTCTCCTTCGGTCAGTTGTTCATTGTACAGCAGAAAACTTGAGTGTGTCACACTCAACTTAATGCGGGCCGTCGGTATTCCCGGATGGCACCACCTTCTCGACAATCGACGTGACCACGACCGTCGGATGAGGCGGACCAGCCCACTCGATCAGAGTCGGCTGAGACTCACACCGAAGTCGCCGGCGATGTCGGTGTACCACTCGGTCATCTCGAGACCGACTTCGGCCAACTCACGTTCGACACCCTCGCGGCGGAACTTCGACGAGATCTCCGTGCGGGTCAGCTCTCCCCGCCGGAACCCGATGTCGAGCTGGAGGGACTTGATACGCACCGTCTGGTCGACACGGCTGCGCAGCAACATCTCGATCCACTCCGACTCAGCATTCCAGCGAGCAACGTGATCGAACTGCGTCGGGTCGAAGTCGGCGTCGAGATAGCGGTTGATCACCAGCAACATGTTCCGGTTGAACGCCGCGGTGACTCCGGCCACGTCGTCGTAGGCCCTCACGAGACGCCGCGGGTCCTTCACAAGATCGGTGCCGAGAAGCAGGTGGTCACCCTGCTTCATGGTCGACACCAGCGACCGCAGGAACCGGGCCCGCGGCCCCGGAGCGTAGTTGCCAATGGTGCCACCGAGCATCACCACGAGACGGCGACCGCCGCGGGGGATGAGGTCGACGTGATGGTCGAAGTCGCCCACCACACCGTGGATGGTGATCGACGGGTACTCCGCGGCGAGCTTCAGCGAGGTGTCACGAAGGAATCTCTCGCTCACATCGAACGGAATGAATCGCTGTAGTCGGCCATCGTCGGTAGCCGCGTCGAGCAGGGCCCGGGTCTTGTCGCTGGTGCCCGCACCGAGCTCGACGAGGGTGTCGGCACCCGCGATCTCGATGATCGACACCGCTTGCCGCAGCAGTATCTCGCGCTCGGCCCGGGTCGGATAGTACTCCTCGAGTCGGGTGATCTCATCGAACAGCGCACTACCCGTATCGTCGTAGAACCACTTGGGCGGCAGGTCCTTGGGGTCGCTGGTGAGCCCGGCGCGGACGTCGTCGCGCAACCCGCGTTCGATGTCGGTCGAATCGAGATGTACGTCGACCAATGGAGTGAGCGTGGAATTGTGCATGAGAAAGGGGGATTCGATCGAACGGCGGCACAACACCCAACACCGAACACGCCACCTATGTTCCAAGGCCCACCGATCGGGATCGATCAGCGGCGGCCGCGACGGTAGATGGTAACGGCCTGCTTGACCGGCACAAGGTCACGGCGGTGCTCGCGGCGCGTCATCTCGACCGCTTCTTGTCCCTGCCGGCGGGCCTCGTCCAATTCGGTCTGGAGTTTCCGGACGCGAGCTTCGAGATCGAGCACACGTTGCACACCCGCCAGGTTGAGTCCCTCGTTGGTGAGTTGCTGGATTCTCTGGAGCAGCTCTATGTCGGCATCGGAGTAGCGCCGACTGCCGCCACCGGTGCGTGCCGGTTCGACCAGGCCCTTGCGGTCGTAGATGCGAAGCGTCTGGGGATGGACTCCAGCCAGTTCGGCCGCCACGGAGATCACGTAGACCGCCCGGTTGCTTCGATCGTGGTCCATGGTGGGAATGCTCCTTTCCGGCTTCGGTTCGGTCGACGATTCAGACGCCCAGATGGGCGCGGGGGGATTCGGTGGTGAGGGAATCGAGGGCCTTGACGGCCTCTCGCTGTTTGTTGTCGAGCTTCTGGGGCACCGCTATCTCGACGGTCACGAGAAGGTCGCCGCCGGCTCCATGTCCCCGCACACGAAATGTGCGTCCGTTGCGGGTGCCGGCGGGGATCCGGATGGTGACCGCGTCACGATCGATGGTGGGAACCCTGATGTCGGCACCGAGGGCCGCTTCGGCGAACGTGATGGGAACGGTGAGTGTGAGGTCGTCGCCGGAGCGTCCGAACAGGGGGTGTTTCGCGATGTGGGCCCGCACGAAGAGGTCGCCGGGCGGGCCGCCGTTTCGGCCCGGACCGCCGCGACCCCCCAAACGGATCCGCTGACCGTCCTTGACCCCCGCCGGGATTCTGACCTTGACGTCACGGGGTCGACGCTCCACTCCGGTGCCGTGACAGGTGTGACATGGATTGTCGATCACGTTGCCCCGGCCGTGGCACGTGGGGCAGGGCTGGCTGAAGGAGAAGAAGCCCTGGTTCTTGTCGATCGTCCCGCTTCCGCCACACTGAGGGCAGCGTTGGGGCGAGGATCCGGGTTCGGCACCCACCCCCGAACAGGTGCTGCACATCGCGTCGCTGGTGAGGTGAATGGTGGTCTCGAGGCCACGGACGGCATCCTCGAAATCGAGGTGTAGATCGGCTTCGAGGTCGGCACCTCTCTGGGGACCCGACCTGGCGCCCGCGCCGCGGGGTTTGCGCCCGCCACGGCCGAACAGGCCGCCGAGAATATCGCCGATGTCGTCCATCCCGACGTTGAATCCGCCGGGCTGACCGCCGGGCCCACCCATTCCGCCGAATCCACCGGCCAAGGGGCCCAGCCGGCGGATCTCGTCGTAGCTTTTTCGCTTGTCGTCGTCACCCAGCACGTCGTAGGCGGCCGAGACCTCCTTGAAGCGGTCCTCGGCCTTGGGGTCGTCGGGGTTGGCGTCGGGGTGAAGCCGACGCGCCAGCTTGCGGTAGGCCTTGGTGATGTCCTTGGCAGACGCGCTCTCGGAGACCCCGAGAGTCTTGTAATAGTCCTTCTCGAACCATTCGCGCTGCGGCTCTGCCATCAGCCCTTCACTTTCACCATCGCGGCTCTCAACACGCGACCATTCCACGCGTAGCCGGTGCGCAGAACTTCCGACACGATCGGCACGTCCTGGCCCTCGTCGGCCGGTTCGTGCATGGCGGCCTCGTGACGGCCGGGATCGAAGGGTTCGGACTCGAACCCGATCTGTTCGAGCCCCTCACGTTCGAGCACTCTCAGCAGTTGGGCCCGGATGGGCTCGACTCCTTCGGCACCGTGTTGCAGGGCGGCGTCGAAGGCGTCGAGCACCGGCAGCAACTGCAGCGCCAGCCGGGATCCGGCCTGTTGAACCAGATCACGTTGACGCTTCTCGGTCTGCTTGCGGAAGTTGGCGAAGTCGGCGCTGACCCGCTGAAGATCGGCCAGGAACGACTCGGTGGCCCCCTCCTCCGCCGCTTCCTGCTCGGGGTCGTCCCCGGTCGAATCGGCGGATTCGACCGCGGCCGACCCGCCGCTGACGACACTCTCGTCGTCGACCTGCGGTGTCGACTCGTTCACGAGGTCTCACTGTCGTCGACAATCTCGGCATCGACGACCTCGTCGTCGGCCGCGGCACCGGCGTCGGCCGCGGCTTCACGCTCCTGCTGGGCGGCGGCCTCGTAGAGACGCTGTCCGAATTCCTGGCTGGCGTTCATGAGCGCTTCGGTAGCGGACTTGATCGCCTCGAGATCGGACCCTTCGAGGGCGGTCTTGGTGTCAACGATCTTGGCTTCGATGGTGGACTTCTCATCGTCGGAGACCGCCTCGGCCTGGTCCTTCAGCATCTTCTCGGTCTGGTAGACCAGGCTGTCGGCGTTGTTGCGGATCTCGACGTCCTCCTTGCGGCGGCGGTCCTCCTCGGCGTGAGCCTCGGCATCCTTGACCATCTTGTCGATGGCGTCCTTGTCGAGCGACGACTGACCGGTGATGGTCATCGACTGCTCCTTGTTGGTGGCCCGGTCCTTGGCCGAAACGTGGACGATGCCGTTGGCGTCGATGTCGAAGGTGACCTCGATCTGGGGCACGCCACGGGGAGCGGGCGGCAGGTCGATCAACTGGAACTTCCCGAGCGTCTTGTTGTAGGCCGCCATCTCACGCTCACCCTGCAGGACGTGGATCTCGACCGATGGCTGGTTGTCGTCCGCGGTGGAGAACGTCTGGCTCTTGCGGGTGGGGATGGTGGTGTTGCGTTCTATCAGGGTGGTCATGACTCCGCCCTTGGTCTCGATGCCCAGCGACAACGGTGTGACATCGAGGAGCAGAACATCCTTGACCTCACCCTTGAGGACGCCGGCCTGCACGGCCGCCCCGATCGCTACGACCTCGTCGGGGTTGACGGTCTTGTTGGGCTCCTTGCCGGTGAGACTCGTCACCATGTCGGCCACGGCCGGCATACGGGTGGAACCACCGACGAGCACGACGTGGTCGATGTCGCCCTTGTTGAGCCCGGAGTCCTTGATGGCCTGCTCGAAGGGGGACTTGCAGCGGGCGAGAAGATCGGAGGTGAGTTCTTGGAGCTTGGCCCGGGTCAGGGGGTAGTCGAGGTGCAGCGGCCCGGCATCGGTGGCGGTGATGAACGGCAGGTTGATCTGCGTGGACTGTGTCTGCGACAGCTCGATCTTGGCCTTCTCGGCCGCTTCCTTGAGTCGCTGCAGAGCCATGGCATCGGCGCTCAAATCGACACCGTGGTCGCCCTTGAACGAACCGACCAGCCAGTCGATGATCGCCTGATCCCAGTCGTCGCCACCAAGGTTGGTGTCACCGTGGGTGGCCTTGACCTCGAACACCCCGTCGCCGATCTCGAGAATCGACACATCGAAGGTGCCACCACCGAGGTCGAACACGAGGATGGTCTGCTCGGTGTCCTCCTTGTCGAGGCCGTAGGCGAGCGCCGCCGCGGTGGGTTCGTTGATGATGCGCAGGACCTCGAGGCCGGCGATCTGGCCGGCCTCCTTGGTGGCGGTACGCTGTGCGTCGTCGAAGTAGGCGGGCACGGTGATGACGGCCTGGGTGACGGCGTCGCCGAGATAGTCCTCGGCATC
>QIIW01000117.1 GCA_003231645.1 Acidimicrobiia bacterium
GCCGTGGCTGATCCCCGGACCGCTCTCGTGACTGGTGCGGCGAGCGGGATAGGTCGGGCTCTTGCGTCGCAGCTGGCAGCGAGGGGTCATCGGCTGGTCCTCGCCGACATCGACACGCCCGGCTTGGACACGGTCGCTTCCGAGTTGTCCGCGTCTCTGGCCGTCCCGACCGACGTCGCCGATCCCTCCGCTGTTCAGCGTCTCGCCGACCGGGCGGGGGCCGTCGATCTTCTGTGCCTCAACGCCGGTGTGACAAGCACCTCCGACGGTCCGCCGTGGGAAAGTCCGCCCGAGGAATGGCAGCGGGTTCTCGGGGTCAATCTCGGCGGGGTCGTGAACGGACTGCGGTCATTTGTCCCTCTCATGCTCGAGCGGGCGGTTCCGTCGAACATTTTGATCACCGCCTCGTTGGCCGGCGCGGCGACCTGGCCGGGTGGCGGCCCCTATGCCGCGTCGAAACATGCCGTCCTGGCCCTGGCCGAGCAGGCCGCTCTTGTGCTGAGCGGCTCGCATCTGTCGGTCACGGTTCTGTGTCCGGCTCTGGTACGCACGGCGATGTCCGATCGAGGTGACGACCCCCGCGAGGTAGCGGCACGGGCGCTGCAAGCGGTTGCCGACGGGAGGTTCGCGGTGATTTCCCACGACTGGTCGGCGGCCGTTCTCGATCGCGCCCGAACACTTGTCACCGGCGACCAGCCCGGTCTGCCGGTGAGCGGGGAACTCCCGTAAGGGAGCTCACGAAGATCGTTCGGAGCCCCCTACGAGAGTCCCGGGCGATCAGCGATCGACGCTGACCGTGTCGTACATGATGTGCAGGAACGGCTGTTCGGCTCCGTTGGGCAGGGTGAATCCCGTGGGCACGGGATTTCCGGTCGGTCCGGTCGCGGTCAGCGCGACCGGAGGAAGAATGAGGTGTGCCTGTCGAGGTGCTTCCGGGTCGACGTCGGCGTTGAAAGCAAGGATGTATCCGTCATCGACACTGCTGCGAACGCGCTCGGAGAGCATGAAATGTACGAAGCGCATCTGGTTTTCGCCGCCGTTTTGAATCACACCATTCACGTACAGATCGGCCTTGCCCCAGAACGCAATGTAGGCCATCAACTGCGGCATGAGCGGAGTACCGATACCGGTCCCGCCGTGCTGAAGTGCGTTGATACCGACGCCGCCGAAGTTCTCATGGTCGGGAATCTCGGGCAACGCGTCCCTCACCACGACCTTGTACCTGGTCTCGCCGTCGGGGCTGGTGAACTCGAACTTGGCGTTGATTCTGTCCTGGGTCGTCGACCCGGCGACCGATGTCACGTCCTTGACCCAGACCCGCGCGTGGCCCTCGATCGGTGCGGACTTGTCCGAGAACGGTGTCGGTCCCGGCGTGGTGTAGAGGTTGCCGTCGGTTACCCGCATGTCCTCGGGGATCAGATCGGTTCGCAGCGGATTGCCGGGCGTTCCGAAGATCTCAGGATCGAGCTTTCGCACCCCGGGGAGGATCCAACGAACCTCGCCGCCCTTCCGGGCCACCATGTGGACGCCGTTCGGAGCGCCGATGACGGTTCGGTTGGATCGGGAATGCGCTACCGCCACCGTTGCTGTTGATACGACTATCACCGCCGCGGTGAGCAGGATGGCCAGTGTCTTGCGACCTTTCACGGGTTTCCTCCGGATGCTTGATGAACTGACGGGAGGAAACGTAATGGGTCACTGAGTGCTACTCGGCGTGAAATGATGCCGATGCCACAGTTCTCTGCGGTGGTCTCGGCGGCCGGAACGTGGAGCTCAGGGGACCGGCCGGTCGGAGTCTCGGGGGGATGGCGCGGAACTTGACGTCGTGGTGACGGCGAGCAGCACGAGTCCGCTGATGATGGCGACATCGGCCAAGTTGAACGTCGGGAATGACGCCGACGCGATCCAATCCACGACAGCGTGGCTGGGAAATCGAGGTCGGTGCTGGAGACGGTCGATGAGATTGCCCGCCGCGCCGCCGACCAGCAGGCCCCAGGCGACGATCACCCGTCGCGATGTGGCCGCGGCCAGCGCCGACACCGCCATGGCCATGACGAGCGCGACGACGGAGAACAGAAGCCAGGTCGGTAGCGGGAAGCCCAGCAACGCGCCGCGGTTGGCCACCAGGTGGAACCAGAACGGACCCGGGCCCTTGATCGGCCCATCCATGAGGCGCGATACCGCCAACGATTTGGAGATCTGATCCCCGAGGATGACCAACGTGGTGGTGGCGGCCGCCATCGCCCAGCCGGCCGCTGCGGAACGGTTGGTCGACATCGGTTTGGGGGTCAGGTCGGTGTGCATTGCGGGGAACGATTTCGAGTGGTTTTGTGCGTGGCAGGTGATGTGGGCGCAGGACGAGCCCTCGGTCTAGCACCGCCGATTCAGGATATTGGGTCAGCGGCGGGTGTGGGCCCCTGTCGGGTCGACCACCGCGACGTTCGTTCCTACCCTCCAGCGGAGGGGTCGGAGATACCGATCCGATCCTTCTCGACGGTGAGCCGGGTGACCGATCCCGGCTGAACGTCCCGGGACCAGAACTCCCGCCCCTCGATTCCGTGCAACCTCGACAACACGAGACGGATCGGCAGTTCGTGGGTAACCGCCACGATCGTCGCGCCCGTGTATCCGTCGGCCAGTTCGTGCAGTGACCTCATGACCCGGGCCTCGACGTCGGCGACCCGTTCCCCGCCGGGAGCAGCGGCCGCGAGGGGATCGGAGCGAAACACTGCGTAGGCCTCCGGGTGTGCCCGCTCGGCCTCTTGGGGCGTGAGGCCCTCCCATTCGCCGTAGTCGAGATCGATCAGGTCGGCGGTCGTGGACAGGTCGCAGCCGGCACGCGCCGTGATGGCGCGCGCCGTCTGCACGGTGCGATGCAACGGGCTGGCCCACACCGCGGCCGGGCCGCCGGGGGCGCCGGGGGCGCCGGGGGCGATTCGCCGCGCCGCCACCTCGGCCTGCTGGAGGCCTCGCTCGTCGAGTGGAGGGTCGAGGCGGCCCCGGAATCGGCCTTGGGCGTTGAGAGCCGTCCGTCCGTGACGGACCAGGAACAGTGTGGTCTCGGTCATGGATTCGTTCCTCCGAGGTGAGCCATGTCGATGTCGTCGGTGGTCTCGAAGATCCGGCGGTAGAGGTCCTCGCCGAAGCTTGTGGCCAGCGGTGCGCCCTCTCTCAGCTTGAAGGTGCGTCGCCCGTCTTCTTGTCGCTCGGCGCGCAGCAAGAGGACATCGTCGGCGTGTCGGACCTCGAAGCCGTGGGCCAGGTCGTAGAGATGGGTCACGTAGAAGATCTTGATGCCGGCCTCGGTCATGGCGCGCACGATCTGTCTGCCGATCTCGGATCCCTCACGCTCGTTGGTGGAGGCGAACGACTCGTTGCACAGGAGCAGGCAGGTCGGGCCGATGGCATCGGCGATCTCGCTCATGCGGCTCAGCTCCTCCTCGAGCTTTCCCATCTCCATCGTCGGGTCTTCTTCCCGCTTGTGGTGGGTGAACACCCCTCCGGCGATGTTGGCGCGAAACGACGTTGCCGGCACGAACATGCCGCACTGCATCATGAGCTGGGCCTGGCCCACGCTGCGAAGGAACGTCGACTTGCCACCTTGGTTGGCACCGGTGATCACCACCAGCGACTTGGTGCCGGCGTCGACGTCGTTGCCGATCGCCCGTTCCCCGAGACGCAACGAGAGGCACACGTCGTAGAGGCCGGTGGTCGAGAACGTCGGCTCGGTGGCCTCGTTGACGACCGGCATACAGGTCGGCTCGAGCTTGGCTTCGAGCCGTTCATGCAGGTTGAGGCAGCCCATGTAGAACGCCAGTTCGGTGTGCAGCAGGCCGAAGAAGCCGCGGATGTGTTCGGCCGACTGGGAGAGGGCATTGGCAACCTGGTTGATACCGCGCTCCCGCATGTCGGAGAGCGCCCTGAACCCGGCGTCGTCGCGTGGCGCGATCTGGAAGCTGAACGCCGAGTGGGAGAGCCCTGCCGGCATCAATTCGCGCCAGCTCCGCGACCGGGGGCGCAGGACCCGGTAGTCGATGCTCTTGCCGACCCGACCCACCACGGCACCCAACTGCACCCCGCGGCGGGGCTGCAGGTTGTGGATGTGCCGCTCGACCTCGTCGAGGTATTCGTCGTTGAGTTCATCGAGAATCATGGCGAAGAAACGCTGGAAGGCCTCGGACCGGAACTGGCCGGAGTTCCGATCGGCGACACCGCGTAGGCGTCTCAGCAACGGTACGAGCACCTCCAGCAGCCCGATCGCCCAGCTCAAGTTGGAATCCGGATTGTCCCGAAAGAGGCTGAAGACGCCCATGCGTCGCCTGTCGACGGCCTCGACGGAGATGCCGTAGAGTTCCCTGACCACCTCCGGGTGCGCCAGACAGTCGGCGAGCACCTGCTGGCGGTAGCGGATGGTCGTTGGGCTCTGAAGGCTCGACAGCACGACGCGTTTCGCCACGTCAAAGAGGAATTCGTTGCTGTCGGCCATGGCTGCGAACATGGTGTCGAGTTCGAGATCCCGTATCAGGTCCTCACCGTTGGGGAGAGGATCCGGCTCCCTCCGGGTGTCCTCGTCCCCACCCGCATGCAAGAGGAGCGTCTTCATGATTCGACCCTCCCTTTCAGCTGGGCATAGCCGAGTCCGTATTTTCGGGCGATCGCCGCGGCATAGGCCAGTCCGTCCGCCGGCCTCCTGATGATCCTGAAAGTCCGCCGGGCCGGGTCATCGGGGTCGATCATGGCCACCATGCTCACCGTCGCCTCGCTCAACGAGGCCAACTCGTCGACAAATGTCACGTAGACACACAGCAGACCCAGGTCCACCATTCGCTGCAACATCTCGGTCCCGAGCAGGAGTGTGTCGTTCAGCGTCGTCGAACTGAAACTCTCGTTCATGATCACGATGCTGTCGGGCGTCGCTTCCGACAAGATGGCGTGGACCCGTACCAGCTCGTCTTCGAGTTTGCCTCGCAGCGTCTCCAGCTGCTCCTCCCGTTCGAAGTGGGTGAAGATCCGGTCGGGCAGGAACAGTTCGGCCGCCTCGCCGGGTATCGGATAGCCGAGCGCCCCCAGATGGTGGAGCTGACCGAACATCCGGGCGAAGGTGGTCTTTCCGCCCTGGTTGGGGCCGGTCACCACCAGGGCGCGTTCCCCGCCGCTCAAGTGGAAATCGTTTCGGACCACCTCGCCCTGTTGGTGGACCAGCTTGGTGGCCAGTGACAGATCGAACGCGCCGGTCACGTGGGTCTCCTTCGATCTCGTCGACACCTGCGGATAGCAGAACATCAGTCCCGCCTCTCGCAGCGGGGCGATGTAGTCGAGGTACGCCAGGTAGAACTGCACCTCCCGGTCGAAACGGGCGAGCTGTTCATCCACGAAGTCACGATTTCGGCTGCAGTAGTCGTCCAGCCTGGCGAACAGCTTCGGGAACAACTCTCCCACCAGATCGAGGACGTGCGCTTCGATGTGGTTCTGGTCGGAGAAGGCGGAATACTCGGCTCGACGGTCCTTCACCTCACTCTGCTTGAACTTGGCAAAGGTCCTTTCGACATCCAGGCTGTAGTCGTCGCCCCCCTCGTATCGCCGCACCGTGACCCGATCCCCCCGGATCTGGACCGTGTAGCGAATCGCATCGATCTCCTGGTCGAGGCTCTGACCCTCGGCGACCAACGCCGTGAAGTATCCGGAGGCCATGTAACCGGCCAGGTGGTCGCGAAGGCCTTGAAACGAGCGCGACCCGACCTCGATCCGACTGAAGTCGTCGCCAAGAGAAGTCACGGTCTCGCAATAGACCTTCACCGATTCGCGCAACCATCGGTTGCGGTGGCACCTGTTCCGCAACTTCAGGGCATAGTCGTGGTGTCGGCGCATCAGCACCATGCCCTCGGCGAAATCGTCGACTGCCTTTCGCAGCCGATCGTCCTCGAGATCTTGTAGCGCCTCCTGCCTGTAGGCCACAGTCTCCACATCGTGCAGCCGCAGGTGGAGAAACGGCTTCAGGTCGTAGGGCGCACGGTTGGCCACGATGGCGTCGACCATCTGGTCGAGATTCAGATCGCGGAAGTATTCCGGCTCCACCTCGCCGGCGTCGGCGATCTCGGCGCCGGGTCGCGGGTGGAGAATGCTTTGGAAGGTCGTGGAACGAAGCCCACTTCGCGGATCGGACGCGCCGGCGGGTCGAGCCGAGGAATCGGATTCTGCTTGTTCGTGGCGTCTCATCAGCTTCCACCAGTCGGGGATCGGTAGAGGCCATCAGCCGCGGGTCCGTTCCAAAACCGGAACCGACAGCCGTTGCGGCGGTTGAGGCGGGCTTCCTCGCCTTTGTGTCACGGTACCACCGGGGCCCCCCGGACAGCACCGGCCCGTCCCGACCGACGATTGGTGACGAGCATGACGACAAGCCGATCGGTGTTATGACAGGAGAGGGACTGTGGACGCATTTCGCCGACCGCCGTCGGCCGTCGGCCTCGTACCCGGACCGCAAAGGAGGAGCAGGGCGTGGTGGATCAGCTCGGATACCCGATGTCTGGGCCGGTGTTGGCCGCGGTCGCGGGTGGGGTCTGGCTCGTGGCTGCCGTCTTGTTCGGTGTCGGTGTGCTGGTGGCAATGTCCTGTCTCGCTCACCGACGCACCGCCCGGCGGCCCCGAGGGGTCATGGGGTGGCACTTGTCCGACGACATCTCCGACCCGGCGAGTGTGAGCGTCGAGGATGAGCTGATCGAGGAGCTCATGGGGACGGCCGACTACTACTACACGGAGATGACTCTCCAACAGCAGAAGTACGCGCTCGCCGCGGAGGAACTCGAGAGCTCCCGGTCACGGGCCGACTGGCTGGACACTCTGGCGCGGCTCGTGTCCGGGGATACGGCGATTCAGCTCGACGAGTTGATCCTGGCCGTGGTGACCAGCGGGGACGGACCGTTCGCGGTGGGCGAGATCACCATTCTGGACGCCAAGACCCTTCGAGAACCGTTCGGGGCCCACCGTCGGGCGCAGCGCGAATGGGTGGAGTTCTGTGGCCACGACCTGTCGGCGGCGGTGGAGCGATCCCGGCATCTCGAATAGACGCAGGAGGCGCGGGTCGGCCGGGTTACCCCACGTGCTGTTACGATCGTCCCATGGCGTCATTCAGCGGCCGGATGGCCAACCTCATGAGCCGTCGACTGCCCGGGCTGGGCCGGGCGGGAACGCGGCACCAGATCAAACAGTTCCGAGCCAGCCACGGCGACAAGGGCAGCAAGCTGATGGGTAAGCCCACCTTCGTGCTCGACGTCATCGGACGTACGAGCGGTGAGTCGCGTCCGGTGATGCTGATGCTTGTTCGGCGAGGCGACGACTTGGTGGCGGTCGGATCCAACGCCGGTAATCCCGAGACACCCAACTGGTACAAGAACCTGATGTCGGCGGGCGAGGCCCACGTCGAGGTCGACGTCGAGCGTTGGGCCGTCGATGTCAGGGAACTCGAAGAGGGCCCCGAGCGCGAGGAGTGCTGGGACCTGGCGGTCGCCGCCTACCCGGACTTCGCGTCGTACCAGGATCTCACCGACCGCCGGATTCCGGTGGCGGTTCTCACTCGCACCGGCGACTGACCACCGGGACGGGTCAGGTCGCCGACTCTGTGGGTTGCCAGCCGGGGTGCTTCCACACGTAGCCGAGCTTGTTGCGCCAGCCCTTGGCGCGGCGGACGTCGTGGGCGATGTCGGCGAACTCGTGGTAGGCGATCCTGATCGGATTGAACGTCTCGATGTTCTTGGTGAGGCCGTACTTGACCCGGCGCACCTCCGGCTCGAACGTCCCGAACAGCTTGTCCCAGGTGATGAGAATCCCGGCGTAGTTCTTGTCGAGGTACTGGGGGTTGGCTCCGTGGTGAACCCGGTGATCCGACGGCGTATTGAGCACGGCCTCGGCGGCGGACGGAAGACGATCGATGACCTCGGTGTGGATCCAGTACTGGTAGAGCAGATTGAGCTGCCCTGCCCTGAGCGTCTGGGCCGGCGTGAACCCCACCAGCGGCATCGGGAGGAACACCCACGACAACAGGTAGCCCGACCAGGGCTGGCGCAACGCGGTGGAGAGGTTGTAGTGCTCGCTGGAGTGGTGCGTGACATGGTTGGCCCAGAAGATCCGCCTCTCGTGCTGCCACCGGTGGTCCCAGTAGTAGAGGAAGTCCCACGCCAGCATCGCCGCGAGGAACCCGCCGCGTCGGGCACCGAGGTTGGCCACCCGCTTGCCGAACAGGGCCCGGTTGGCCTTGTTGAGCACCCCGGCGAAGGCCAGATTGACCGCCACGTTGCCGGCGAGCATCGCCAGGCTCGCGATGGTGTCGCGGCTTTCGTAACCGACGGGGATCAGCGGGTCGGCGGGTGGCGACGGATCGGAGAGTTCCTCGCGGGTCCAACCGTCGAGATCACCGGGCCGGCGCAGTTCGGAGCGTGCTCCGAGAGTCCGGGCCTCGGCCGCCATGGTGATCGCGAAGAGAGGTATCGACAGAAGGTCGACCTTGCCGACCGGTAGCTGGCGTTTCACGGACGCGACCTTATGCCTGGCCGGGGTGATGGTCCGCACCGGCGCGATGTCCGATGTCGGCTCGGTGGTCAGCCCATATGTGTCGTGTGGGTCGGTTCGATCACCATCACCACGCGCTCGTCGCCCGGCTGGTGGAACGGGTATTCGTCGAGGCCCATGTACTTCTTCGCCATCGAGTTGATAAACGCCAGCGACGCGTCGTCCTCGACGTCTATCACCCGTCCTCTTATCTCGAGATAGCGGTAGGGGTTGTCGGGGTCGGATCCCGACAACGCGATCGACGGATTGGCCTGGAGGTTACGGAATTTCTGGCGGCCGCGGGTGAGAGAGAACCTCATGTTGGTGCCATCCCAGCCGGCCCAGACGGGAGAACTCTGGACCGAGCCGTCGGGTCCGATCGTGGCGATGTGCCAGAAGACCAGCTTGTCAACAATGTCGGCGTACTCGGTGGGAATGATGCTCATGGCGCGGCACAACCATGGGAGCCGATCGACTATTCCCGGCGATGGGCGAGCAGCACTGTCAAGGTAAAGGTTGAGCCTTCGCCGAGACCGGGCGACACGACGGTGATGTCGCCGCCATGGAGTCGGGCCAGACCCCGGGCGATGGTCAGGCCGATACCGGTACCACCGCCGGTCGAACGGTCGGCGCGGTAGAACCGTTCGAACACCAACGAGAGCTGGTCCTTGTCGAGGCCTCGGCCGTCGTCCGACACGCTCACCCGGGCGAAATTGCCATGGGTCGAGGTTCGGACAACGACGTGACCCCCCGGGGGCGTGTAGGCCAGAGCGTTGCCGACGAGATTGGTCAGGACCTGTGTAAGCCGGTCGTGATCGGCCGACACCGGCGCGGAAGCCGCCGACTCGACCGTCAACCCGACGCCGTTGTCGTCGAACTGTGACCGTAGCCGCTCGGCCACCTCTCGGACCAGGAGCGCCAGGTCGAACGCCGTGAGGTCGAGGTCTATCTGGCCCTCCTCGGTGCGCGAAAGAGTGCTGAGGTCCGAGGCAAGCCGTTCGATACGGGTGGTCTCGCGGATCGCGGCGGCCAGCGTCTCCTCGTCGGGGGAGAAGACACCGTCGAGCAGGCCTTCCATGTAACCCTTGAGCGTGGCGACCGGGGTTCGGAGCTCATGGGCGACCTCGGATACAAGACGGAGCCGTCGCTGCTCGGTTTCCTCGAGCGCCTCGGCGAGAGCGTTCACATCGCCGGCCAGTTCCGCCAACTCGGATTCCCTGGGGATGGGCACCCGCTCGCCGTAGGAACCGGTCGCCAGCCGCTGGGCCACCCGCCGTATCTCCCCCAGCGGCCGCAGCAGGCGGGCCGCCGCGAAGCCGGCCGCCGCCATCGCCACGACCCCACTGATCAGGACCGCCCAGAGCAGCGCACGGTTGAACTCGGTACGGACCGCCCCCTCGATGTCGACCGCTTCCATTCGATTCGGCCCCGAGACCATCGAACCCATCGATCGAAAGTGACTGTCGACGAATACCGAACCGAGTCGATTGCTTGCCAACAGCAACACAACGGCCCCGATACTCACGACCGCCAGGTGCGAAAGTAGCAACCGCGCCCTCAGCGTCCCCACCAGGCGTCTCATGGCTGCGTTGCCACGAACTTGTAGCCGACACCACGGACCGTGGCGATGAACATAGGGTCGGCGGCGTCGTCCCCCAGCTTCTTGCGGAGATTGGCGATGTGGACGTCGACCACCCGCTCCGCCCCGAAATAGTCCCAACCCCACACCTTCTCCAGCAATTGGGCCCGCGTGAACACCCTTCCCGGGGCGGCGGCGAGGCCGGCCAGAAGGTCGAACTCCAAGGTGCTCACCTCCAACGTCGTCTCGCCCTGGGTGATCTCGCGTCGAGCCAGGTCGACGGTGAGGCCGTCGAAGTGCAGCACCTCGTCGAGGTCGGGGAGTCCCGGTCGACGCCGCCGCAGGACGGCCCGAACGCGAGCGACGAGTTCTCGTGGACTGAACGGCTTCGTGACGTAGTCGTCGGCGCCCATGGTCAACCCGACCACCCGGTCGATCTCCTCGGATCGCGCCGTGAGCATGATCACGGGAACGTCGGACGATCGCCGCAGCGTCCGCAGCACCTCGAACCCGTCCTGGGCCGGCATCGCCACATCGAGCAGGATCAGATCCGGCGACGAGGTGCGTAACCGGTCCAGAGCCGCCGTGCCATCGGCTGCTTCGGCCACGGCGAACCCCTCGGCCTCCAGGTACTGGCGAACCATTCGTCGCAGGTCGGGTTCGTCGTCAACGAGAAGAATTCGCTCTTGTTCCATCGCTACGCAGCGTAGGGGCACCGTCGAGGGCCGACGGTGCCCCTACCTGGTCGTGCTCGGGGGTTCAAGAACCCATGGAACCCATGCCGGCCCGATTGTCGGCGCCCGACCCGCCGTTCATGAACCCGGGATCGTTCATCTGGTCGCCACTTCCCATCCTGTCGAACATGTCACCCATCATCAGATCCATGTCGCTGTGATCGGTCTCGCCGTTCTGCTCGGCGTGGCGCTCGCACTGCGCCGAGTCGAAGGTGTCCATTGAGGTGATGTCGTTGCCGTCCACCGGGGTCGTGGTGTGATTCGACCCGGGATCCGAAGATGCCACGGAGATTCCCGCGGCTGTCGCGGCTCCGGTCAGCCCGACGGCCAGGATCGCTGCGATCGCCACCTTGCGTGTCTTGTTCATCATCTTTTCGGTCATTTTTCTTGCACCCTTCCTCGTTGCTCAGCTGTTCGCTGTCCAGTTGCTCGGCACCCACGTGATCGGTTCAGTGAGCGAGTTCGCTGCGCCGTGCCTCGAACTCGTCGGCGTCGATCTCGCCCCGGGCGAATCGGGCCTCGAGGATCCGGGCCGCGTGACCGCGGCCGTCCCGGTCGTTGTTGGTATTGGTGTTGTTGCCGGTCCGGGCGATGGCCCAGATCAGGCCCCCCCAGAAGAGGACCATTGCGACAAAACCGAATCCTGCGTATCCCCACATCATGGGATGCTCCTTTGCTCTCGTTGGCTGCTCACATTGAACGCGGCCTTCATCAAGCCACGCCCATCGCCAACATCAAGCTTGTGTGAAGCCCACCGTTGCCATCGTCGGGCCGTCAACACCCCTCGAACACCCTGACCGCGTCGAAACCAGGGCGTCCCGGTCACGATTCTCGTGGTCCATGCGCCCGAGTTCCGGGCGGAGGGGTTAGTGGGCGACCAGTACCGCGCAAGCCTTGTAGTCGGGCTTGCCGCTGGGAGACCGTGGCACCTCGTCGACGAACACGACCGACTTCGGGGCCTTGAATCCTGCGAGCTGTGACTTCACCGAGCTGATGATCGTTGCCTCGTTGGCGTCTGCGCCCGCGTTGCGTGACACCACGGCGGTGACAGCCTGACCGAACTTCTCATCGGAAACTCCGACCACCAGACAGTCGCGCACACCGTCGACGCGCTTGATTGCTTCCTCCACCTCCTCCGGGAAGACCTTCTCCCCGCCGGTGTTGATGACCTGGTTGCCACGACCGAGCAGGATGAGAGAACCGTCATCGGCGACCTTGGCGAAGTCACCCGGGAAGGAGTAGCGCTCACCGTTGATCACCCGGAATGTGCGAGAAGATTTCTCGGGGTCCTTGTAGTAGCCGAGCGGGACGTTGCCACCGGCCGCAACCATGCCGATCTCGTCGGATCCGGGCTCGACCTCACGGCCGTCCTCGGTGAACACCTTGGTGGCGGAGCCCTGTTCGAACTTTCCGGTCTGGGAATCGATCCCTTTCACCGTGACCTGTCTGCCCATCGACCCCTCGGTCGAACCCATGGCGTCGACCAGCACCGCCTGTGGGATCCGGTCGAGAAGGGAGTGTTTCACCTCGGAGGTCCACATCACACCGGACGACAGGATCAGCGAAATCGTTGAGGTGTCGTACCCGGTTCCATCGGGTTTGCCTTCATTGAGGGCCCGAAGGATCGGCTTGGCGAAGCTGTTACCGACGATGGTCAGGCTGGTCACACCTCGATCCTCGACCGTGCGCAACAGTTCGTGACTATCGAAGCTGCGACCGGTGAGAGTGACGACGTGGGCGCCGGTGAGATGGGGGATGGTGGATCCGAGCCACAGCCCGGTGCCGTGCATCAGTGGTGCGCACGGGATCGAAACCATGAGGGTGCTGGTGGCTGCGGCGGTGACGATCGTCTTGGCGACGGTCGCGGCATCGTCGGGAGGCTCCAGTCCGAGGATGGGGAACCCGTCGGCCAGGAAAAACTTTGTGAGTCCGCCGATTGTGTACATCACACCCTTCGGCATGCCCGTGGTGCCGCCGGTGTAGAGCATGTAGATGTCGTCCTCGTAGCGCGCTAGGCGTGGCGCGGGTTGGTGGTCGGCTATGACATCGTCGTAGGCGACGGCGTTCTCGACGGTGACGGTTGAACCATCGGTGACCTCTATCAGCAGCTTCAGACGGGGCAGTCGGCCGGCTACCCGACCGACCCGGTCACCCAGTGACGAGTGGAACACAATTGCTTCGGCATCTGAATTGTCGAGCAGGTAGTGGAGCTCCTCGTCGACGTAGCGGTAGTTGATGTTGATGGGTACGCCCCGCATCTTGAACGCGCCGTACTGGGCCTCTTGGTACTCGTTGCAGTTGTACATGAAGAGCCCGATCTTCGAGTCGGGTCCGAGTCCGGCCGAAGCGTAGGCCGACGCGAGCCGTGCGGACCGGTCGTCATAGTCGGCCCATGTCCGGGTGGTGCTGCCGTGGGTGAGAGCGGCGTGGTCGGGGATCGCGTCGGCGATCGACTCCCAGAGGGTGGCGAGGTGCATTTCCATGACGAGACCGTACCTGAGAGCCGCTCAATCGGCCTAAGCGCAAGGACGGTGAGCCTGTGGTTCCCCGGCCATCGCGCCCGGGGCACATCCACCATGTCGACCACGGTAGGTGGTGGCGCCCGAGTCGACCTCGGGAAAATACCGACCGAATACGTGATCACTCACGTATTGGTAGGCTGCTCGGATGGTTTCTCCACCCTCCACCGACCAGGCGGTCGTACTGGCGGTCGCCGCCGCGTGGGGCAGGCTCGAACGGCGGCTCGACGGTGCCCTGTCGAGCATCAAGGGCATCAGTTTTGCCGAGTACCGCCTGCTGCACGAGCTTGTCGACGCACCCCCGACCGGCCTGAGACGAGTGGACCTGGCCGAGGCGGTGGGGCTAACTCCCTCGGGTGTCACCCGAGCACTCCGACCGCTCGAGAAGCTCGGGTTCGTGCGCACCGCGAGGAGCGACCGCGACGCCCGCCTGGCGTTGGCGTCGCTTACCGGAGCGGGCCGGTTGCTGGCCGGCGATGCATCGGGGGTGGTCGACGACGTCGCTGCGCAACTTGTGGCCCGGGCGAAGGCGGCCGGGCGGAAGCGTGACCTGCTGGTCGATCTGCTCACCGACCTGGCCGAGGGCTGACGTGAGCGCGAAATGTGGCGATGAGGCACCGACTGCCACGGTGGTCGGGGGTGGTCCGGCCGGGTTGATGGCGGCCGAGGTCTTGGCACGGGCCGGGGTGAGGGTCACGGTTTTCGACCACATGCGTTCGGCCGGCCGCAAGCTGCTGCTGGCCGGCCGGGGTGGCCTCAACATCACCCACAGCGAGAACAGTGAGGTCTTCATCGGCCGCTACGGCCCTGACCGACCCCGGCTCGAACCGGCCCTCGCCGTGTTCGGTCCCGACGATCTTCGGGCTTGGTGTGCCGAACTCGGTGAGCCCACGTTCGTCGGGTCGAGCGGGAGGGTGTTCCCCGAGTCCTTCCGGGCGACTCGGCTTCTTCGAGCCTGGTTGCGGCGACTCGACGGGCAGGGCGTGACGCTGCAGACCGGGCACCGTTGGATCGGATGGGGGCGCACGTTGGACGGCGTCGCCGACGGCCGGGTGTGCCGGTTCGCGCGCTCCGACGGTGCCGGCGTCGACATTGCGGCCGACGTGACCGTCATGGCGCTGGGAGGAGCGAGCCGACCACGGACCGGCTCGGACGGTGGCTGGGTCGAGGAGTTCGTTCGGCACGGGATCGTGGTTGCACCGCTGCGGCCCGCCAACTGCGGAGTGAGCGTCGGCTGGACCGCGGTGTTCGCAGAGAGGTTCGCCGGCGTGCCGCTCAAGAATGTGTCGGTCGGCGCGGTCGACAGGTCGACCCGTGGTGACGTCATGGTGACCGAGACCGGGCTCGAGGGTGGGCCGGTGTACGCGTACTCGCGGGAGATTCGAGCGGCGATCGACCGCGATGGGCGTTGTCGTCTCACCCTCGATCTCCACCCCGACCT
>QIIW01000053.1 GCA_003231645.1 Acidimicrobiia bacterium
CGGGCGTCCCGCGGTGGCCGTGAACGGAGACTTCTCCTTCTACCGGACGCTCGACGTCGGCTCCGACGGTCCTGATGTCCTGCAGCTCGAAGGAATTCTCGCCGACGACGGCTACGACCCCGGCACCGTCGATCGGCTCTACACCGAAGCAACACGATCGGCACTTCGCGAGTGGCAAATCGACTATGGATACGGCGGTGCGACACCCGAGCCGGTCGAGAGCGTCGTGGTGTCGTTGCGCGGGTCCAACGGATACACGCTGGGCGACAAGGACACCGCGGCAGTGAAGATCGGGCCGTCGGTTCCATCGAGGATTGGCGGCAACAAGGCGTCCACGGTCGGCACCGGTGCCGGGCTGGTGCCGCTGCAGGCCACGCCCATACCGGCGATCGGGGTCCGTGATACCGAACTCACCATCAATGAGGGCGACACCATCGACATCGTCCTCACCGCCGATCCGGCACCGACTGCCGACACCCAGGTCGGCCTCGGGTTCACCGGCAGCGCAACCGGGGGCGACCAGACCGCCATCGACGATCCGAACATCGATGTCGACTATCGCAACGACCCACTGGAGAATGCCCCGATCGTCTGGCCGGCCGGGGCCTCGACCTACACACTGACCCTCGAAACGTTCACCGATGCCATCGACGAGATCGACGAGGACTGGACCATCACCATCACGCCCCACCAGCCGATCGGCGCGGGCACCAACTACGAGGTGGCCCCGCTCAACTCGCTCACGGTCACCATCGTCGATACCACACCCGACATCGTGCCGAGGCTGTCGCTGAGCCTCGCCAAGGGCGCCGACCGGATCACGGAGGGGGCCAACGCCGTGTACAAAGTGAAGTCAGACGTCGTTGTCGACCATGCGCTCGACGTCTCCTACTCGGTGGCCGGGTCGGCCACCGAAGTCGACGACTACGCCGAGCAGGACCCGTCACCTTCACGTTCCCGGCCGGAGCCGACCAGACAACGGTCACCATCGCCACTGTGCAGGACCAAGGGATCGAGTCCGACGAATCGCTCACACTCACCCTCGTCGACAACGACGATCCCGACAACGACTACACGCTCGACGGCACATCGGTGTCGGCCACCGTGATCATCGAGGACGACGATCAACCCGAACTCACCCTCGAGGGCGGCGGCACCGTCGGCGAAGGCGGGAGCATCGTGGTGAGGATCAAGGCCAGCGAACCACCGTCCTCCGACGTTTCAGTCGACTATTCGGTCAGCGGCACCGCGACCATGGGCAGCGACTACGAGGTGCTCACCGGCACCATCAACCTGCCCGCCGGCCGGTCCCACGTCGATCTCGTGGTCACCACAATCGACGACGACGTGATTTTCGTGCCGTCCGACATGATCGTCGCCCCTTGGCCGGCCCGGGTGGGCACAGTGTTCGTCGACGAGGGTCAGACTGTGCAGCTCGGCCAGGAGCTGCTCACCCTCACCGAGCCCGACTTCACCATCAAGCTGTTCGCCAACCCGACCGACCGGTCGGAATTGGAGGTCGGGCAGGTGGTCACGGTCGACATCGAAGCCGGCAACCAGAAGTCCGACGGCTTTATCTCACAACTCGACGATGTCGCCACCATCAACGGCTCGGGAGCCGAAACCTACGAGGGTGTGGTCGAGATCAGCGGCGACCTCGTTGCCGTCGACGGCGCCAACGTGACGATCGACGTCACCCTCGACGAACGCATCGACGCGCTCGTGGTACCGCGTGCGGCGGTGTCCCAGGATGGCACGGGCAACGACATAGTGCGAGTCGTCGACCCCGACACACTGGTGGTCACCCCCACCAGGATCGTCACCGGGCTGCAGGACGGATCGTTCACCGAGGTCGTCGACGGACTAACCGGCGGTGAGGTGGTAATCGTCGATGTGACCGGCGGGAAATGACCTCCGAACACCTGCTCGAGCTCGACCACGTCTCCCGCATCTACGGCGAAGAAGTCGAGGTCCACGCCCTCGACTCGGTGTCGCTCACCATCGACGCCGGCGAGTTCGTGTCGATCGTCGGTCCGTCCGGGTCGGGCAAGTCGACCATGCTCGGCCTGCTCGGCCTGCTCGATCTTCCTTCACGAGGTGAACTCCGGGTCAGCGGGCTGCCCGTCTCGGAGATGACCGATGCCCAGCGCTCCCGCCTACGGGGGGACGTGGTGGGTTTCGTGTTCCAGCAGTTCCATCTCATCCCCTATCTCGACGCCCGCCGCAACGTCGAGACCGCGTTGCTCTACCGCGGCCTCTCCCCCACCCACCGACGTGAGATGGCGATGGATGCCCTCGACCGATTCAGTCTGGCCGACCGAGCCGGACACCGACCGGTGCAGCTCTCGGGCGGAGAGCAGCAGCGCGTCGCCATCGCGCGTGCCATCGTCACCGATCCGGATCTGATTCTTGCCGACGAACCCACCGGTGCACTCGACTCCACCAACGCCGCCAACGTCATGGAAATCTTCCGAGGTCTCCACTCCCCCGACCGCGCCGTGGCCATCGTCACCCACGATCCGCTGGTGGCCGCGTCCGCCGGCCGCCGGATTTCCATGCGCGACGGCCGGATCGTCGCCGACGAGCAAGTCGAACCGGTCGGGCGGACCTCCACGTCCGGCGGTACCCTCGGCGACACGTCGGGACCCACATGAGCAACGTCCGTGATCTGCTCGGCGTGGCCTTCAGCGGCCTCACCGCCAAGCCCACCCGAACCCTGCTGATCATGCTCGGCCCGATCATCGGTGTGTCGGCGATCGTGGCCGCGGTCGGTCTCACCGAATCGGCCAAGGGCGACCTCCAACAGACCCTGTCGGAGCTCGGCACCAACCTGATCAAGGCCGAGGCGGCGGGATCATTCGGAACTCAGGACCCGACCTTCCCTGAAGACGTCGTGATCAGGGTCGAGGCGCTGTCGACCGTCGAGAGCGCCACCGCGGTCATCAACCTCAGCGGCATCGTGACGTCCCCCTATGCGGCGGCCGACAGCTACTACACGGCCTTTCCGATCCCGGTGATAGCGGCCGATTCCGCGTTTCTCGATGTCATGGACATCGCAATGGTGTCCGGCCGATGGATCAACGGCTTCGACGACGCCACGGCGGGACGAGCCGCCGTGATCGGATCGGGACTGGCCGACGAGTTCGCGTACATACCCGGAACAGAGCGCACAATCTCCATCGGCGGGTTCAAGTACGGAGTGGTCGGTGTGATGGATCGGGTGGTGCTCGAACCGAATCTCGACAATGCGGTGGTGATCTCACCCGAGGCGGCCGACCGCGACTTCGACAGCGGTCTCGAAGCCACCACTCTCTACGTTCGATCCGACCCCGAACAGACGCTTGTCACCGAGGATGCGCTACCCGTGGCCATCAATCTCGGGGGCAACGACGAGGTCAACACGTCGGTGCCCACCGACGCGCTCGAGTCGGCTGCCGCCGCCGACACCACCCTGCAGGCGATAGTGGCGCTCATGGGCGGGCTGGCGCTCATCGTCGGCGGCGTGGGTATCGCCAATGTCATGTCCATCTCGGTCATCCAGCGATCATCCGAGATCGGCATCAGACGGGCGCTCGGCCATGGCCGCGGCCTGATCGCGTGGCAGTTCATGCTGGAATCGGTGGTGGTCGGACTCATGGGCGGAATTGTCGGAGCCGGAGTCGGTGCATTGGTCGTCACATTCGTATCGCGCACACGGGGCTGGGTGGTGGTGCTGAACCCCGGTCTGCTGCTCATGGGAGTGGTCGCCGCCGTTGGCGTCTCTGTCGTGGCCGGCCTCTACCCGTCGACCAAGGCGGCTCGACTCGAGCCCCTCGAGACACTCAGGCTCGGCTGAGCTTGGTGTGGTCCCACGACACGACGCGCGTGGGTTCCACGATCACCGCCGTTCGCTTGGCCGCCATCTGTTCGGCGGCACGGTCGAGCAGCTCCTCGGGAATGTCGGGCTGGTTGCGCCTCATCACCGCCAATGCGAGTGGATGCACCTCGGCCTGGTCGGTCACCAACCTGGCGTGCCCCTTGATCATCACCCCGCGGAGCTCCTCGTAGGTCAGCCCGTGTTCGAGCAGAACGGTTATGCGGTCGTCACGTTCGAGGTTCTTGATCTTCTGTGACTTGGTGTAGGTCTCGAAGACGATCTTCCCGTCGACCGTCGCGAACCACAGCGTCGACAGGTGGACGCTGCCGTCCTGCTCGATCGTACCCACTTGGAGGTTTCTGCGCGATTCGATGAAGGCGTCCACTTCGTTGTCGGTCATCGTGATCGCCTCGCGGCGGTTCTTGCTCACTGGTCCTCCCGGAATCGGTGTTCGAACGCCAGGAGTCGGGCGTTCGACCCGCAAGGTACCCCGACCCGGGTAGTCCGGCCCACCGACCAGGGCCGCCGGGGGCAAGCGCCCGGGAGGGAGGTCTCGAGATCTCCGCAATTCGCCGGACACCCTCACCATCGGCCATGTTGTAGCTCGACCACACCCGGGTCAACCACGGAGGCCAGATGTCGAATATCTCCAGCGCTGTCGCACGCACCGCCTGCACCGTTGTGGCCATGCTCGTGTCGCCGGGCGACGAAGTGCGCAAGGGTGACACGATCGCCATCGTCGAGGTCATGAAGATGGAGCACCTCATCGAAGCTCCGTCCACCGGTGTCGTCACCGAGGTGCACACGGTGGTCGGTTCGGTCGTGGGTGCCGCCGAGATGCTGGTGTCGATCGAGAGGCGCTCCCTCCCGCCTACCGGTGACGACACCGACTCCCGTGCCGACAGACGATCGACCTCATCGGAGCGGTCCGAGGCGCCACGCGCCGATCTGGCCGAGGTGCAGGCCAGGCGGGCCATGCTCATGGATGACTCGCGTCCGGCCGCGGTCGAGAAGATGCACCGCATCGGCCGACGCACAGCCCGAGAGAATCTCGACGATCTGGTCGACCCGGGCAGCTTCGAGGAGTACGGCGGTTTCATGTACGCCGCGCAGACCGCCCGGCGCAGCCGCGAGGATCTGATGGCCAACACTCCGGCCGATGGCATCGTGGGTGGTCTCGGACGGATCAACGGGGATCTCTTCGACGACGGCAGGAGCCGCTGCGCGGTGATGTCCTACGACTACACCGTGCTGGCCGGCACCCAGGGGTTCCGGGGCCACCAGAAGAAGGATCGGCTGCTCGACATCGCGGATCGACTGTCGCTGCCGGTCGTGATCTTTGCCGAGGGTGGAGGAGGACGCCCCGGAGACACCGACGTGCCGATCATCGCCGGTCTCGACGTCATGTCCTTCGCGTGGATGGCCCGTCTCAGCGGCTCGGTTCCCACCGTTGCGGTCGTGTCGGGTCGCTGCTTCGCCGGCAACGCCGCCCTGGCCGGAGTATGTGACGTGATCATCGCCACACGCGACGCCAACCTCGGTATGGCCGGACCGGCGATGATCGAGGGCGGCGGGCTCGGAACGTTTACACCGGAGGAAATCGGCCCGATGTCGGTACAGACCGACAACGGTGTGGTCGACCTCCTCGTCGACGACGATGCCGCCGCCGTCGAGGCGGTGAAGCATTACCTGTCGTACTTCCAAGGGACGATCAGCGACTGGGAGTGCGCCGACCAGACTCTGTTGCGCGACGTCGTGCCCGAGAACCGCAAACGGATCTACCCGGTGCGCGATGCCATCGGGTTGATGGCCGACACCGGCAGTGTCATGGAGCTTCGTGAGTCGTTCGGCGTCGGGATCGTCACCTCCCTGATCCGCCTCGAGGGCCGGCCGCTGGGAGTGATCGCCAACAACCCCGCCCACCTCGGAGGTGCCATCGATGCCGACGGCGCCGACAAGGCAGCTCGGTTCATGCAGCTCTGCGATGCCCACGGTCTCCCGATCGTGTTCCTGTGCGACACCCCCGGGTTCATGGTCGGCCCCGAGGCCGAGAAGTCGGCGCAGGTGCGCCACTTCAGCCGCATGTACGTCGCCGGTGCCGGCCTCACTGTTGCGTTCGCCACCGTGGTGCTCCGCAAGGCGGTGGGCCTCGGGGCCATGGCCATGGCCGGTGGCAGCTTCCACTCGCCGCTCCTCACGGTCTCATGGCCGACGGGAGAGATGAGCGGCATGGGAATCGAGGGCGCGGTGCGCCTCGGGGCCCGTCGTGAACTCGCGGCGATCACCGACCCGGCCGAACGCGAAGAGGCCTACGAGGCCATGGTCGACGCGACGTATCAGCGATCGAAGGCCCTCAACGCGGCGGCCCACAACGAAGTCGACGACGTGATCGACCCGGCCTCCACACGAGCTCGGCTGGTCAACCTCCTGCGCTCATGTCCGATCGAAGACGACCGCCGCCGACCTCGCCGCCAGGTCGACACATGGTGAGCTCGGCGACGGGTCCCGACGCTGGGTAGATTCACGCGCGCCGACAGGAGCGACCATGGACTTTTCCCCCGACGAGGACCACGATCTGATCGCCGAAGGCGTGAGGGCGGTGTGTGGTGACTTCGGGGACGGCTACTGGTCGGATCTCGATCAACGTCACGAGTTCCCGTGGGAGTTCTACGCCAGGCTCGCCGACGGGGGCTGGGTCGGCATCGCCGTTCCCGAGGAGTACGGGGGTGGTGGCCGGGGTATCGCCGAAGCCGCGGTGGTGCTCAGGACCATCGCCGCCAGCGGTGCCGCGATGAACGGTTGCTCGGCGGTTCACCTCACGATCTTCGGCCTCAACCCCGTGGTGGTGTTCGGTAACGACCGCCTCAAGGAGACGTTCCTCCCGCGTGCCGCCACCGGCGATCTCCATGTGGCCTTCGGAGTCACCGAGGCCAATGCCGGCACCGACACGTCCCAGATCAGCACCAGAGCCGTCCGCGACGGTGACGGCTGGCGGATCCGTGGTCAGAAAATCTGGACGTCGAAGGCTCTCGAATCGGAGGTCGTGCTGCTGCTCGTCCGCACCGGCGAGGCCGACTCCGGTCTCGACGGATTGAGCCTGTTCCTCGCCGATCTCGACCCCGACCATGTCGACATCCGCCCCATCCCCAAGGTCGCCCGCAACGCGGTGGCCAGTTGCGAGGTTTTCTACGATGACCTGCCGGTGGAGGGTTGGCGCCTCGTTGGCGAGGAAGGCCAAGGCTTCCGTCACATCCTCCACGGGCTCAACCCCGAGAGAATCCTGCTGGCATCCGAGGCCATCGGGATCGGTGAAGTGGCCCTCGAAAGGGCCGTCACCTACGCCAAGGACCGCAACGTGTTCGGACGACCGATCGGTATGAATCAGGCCATCAGCCATCCGCTGGCCAAGGCCCGTATCGAACTCCACGCCGCGTGGCTGGCGGCTCAGGAGGCGGCCTGGCGTTACGACCATGGGCTGTCGTGCGGAGAGCAGGCCAACAGCGCCAAGTATCTGGCGGCCGAGGCATCGTTCATGGCCGCGGATGTGGCGCTGCAGACCCACGGCGGTATGGGTTTCGCGACCGAGTATCACGTCGAGCGCTACTGGCGCGAGGCCCGCATCCAGCGGACCGTCCCGGTGAGCCAGGAGATGACCCTCAACTTCGTGGCCCAGAAAGTAATGGGCCTGCCCCGCAGCTACTGACCGGCTTGGCGACCCGGCGGACGTGGGTACCGGCCACCTCGTCGGCCTCGTCTTGATTCACCGGAATGCTCACGAACCGGGGCGGCAGGTGCCTCAATGTCGGGGACCTCGGTGGTGCCGTCGAGGACACCCCTGATGGCCGCGATGTGGGTCGGGCCACTGCCACAGCACCCGCCGATGATGTCGACCCCGCTGGACCTGACCCGATGGGCATGGGCTGCCATCACTTCGGGCGTGCCGCTGTAGCAGAGGTCGGCACCGTGCCATTGGGGTATCCCGGCATTGGCCTTGGAGATGACGGGAACGCCCGGCGCGGCTGCTCTGATCTCGGCGAGCGCCGCCTCGGTCTCGGGGAGGTTGTTTCCGCAGTTGGCCCCGATCGCCGAGACACCCAGTTCGACCAGCCGCTCCGCGGCGACGGTGCCGGTGACGCCCATCATCGTCCGGCCCGCTGTATCGAAGCTGAATGTGACGGTTATCGGCAGACCCGAGGATCGTTTCGCCCCGCGCACGGCCGCCTCGACTTCTTCCAGCGAGCTCATGGTCTCTATCCACAAGATGTCGGCCCCTCCGGCGGTGAGGCCCTCGGCCTGATCGGCGAATCCGTCCTCGGCCCTGGAGGGTTCGAGCGCCCCCAGCGGGACCAGGAGTTCGCCGGTAGGCCCCATCGACCCTGCGACCAACACTCGACGGTCGAAGGAATCGGCAACCTGTCTGGCGTTGCGGGCTGCGGCCTCGTTGATCTCGAACACCCGGTCGTCCAGGCCGTGAAGGGCAAGACGGAATCGGGTTCCGCCGAACGTGTTCGTGAGGATGATGTCGGAGCCGGCCTCGATGTAGGCCCGATGCACGTCCTGGACCCGCTCGGGCGCTTCGAGATTCCACCTTTCCGGGGCGTCGCCGGCGGGGAGACCACGAGAGAACAGTTCGGTTCCCATGGCACCGTCGATCACCAGGAATCCACGTTCGGCGATGAGTTCGTCGAGAATCGACATCGGTGCTCCAGGGGACGGCGGCAGGGTAACGAGGGCGACGAGGATAACCCGGAGCCGTCGGCTTGAGGCCGACGGTATCAGGAGGATCTGACCGCGGACGCCTTGCGTGTTGCACGTCCACCGCACCACGTAGCTGGTGATCGGATTCCCGGGGCCGATACATGGTGGGTCCGGCCCGGCTCACGCCGACCGGCCTTCATTTCGCGACGACGCTGCCGATGGCAGCGCATGGGACACGATCGCTCCGGACTCGACCGGCTTCTTCCCCGGCATCCGATCAACGTCGACGTTCCCATCGCCTGGGACATTCGCCGAGTGCGGCGGCTCGTGGGCCGCTCCCGCGAGGTGTCCGATGCCGCCCGGCTGCTCAATCTGTCCCTGGAGGGTGCGCTGATCGAGGTACCACTTCCCTCGGGACGGGCGCCGGGCGACCGTGTGGCGATTGCCATGGGGAACGACCGCAGAGGCTGGGTGGAGATCCGGCACGCCAGGGTCGCGAAGTCCGGCGACCGCATGCTCTACGGCGTCAGGTTCGTCGACAGTACCGCCCTCACCGGAACTGTCATCCACCTGGTGGCCACCGCTCGCGGCACCAACAAGGAACTGCTGGAGCTTTGGAACCACACCCGGTAGTACTGCCGCACTGACGTACGCTGCCTCCACGCCAATCGAATAGTTCACCCGGAAATGAGCGCGCCGGTATGCCATCAGCAGCGATATTCGACCTCGACCGGACCTTGATCTCAGGCTCGTCG
>QIIW01000110.1 GCA_003231645.1 Acidimicrobiia bacterium
TAGTAGAACTGGTCACCCGGAAAGATCCTGCCGCCGGCCAGGGTCTGACCGCGTTTCGTGATCACGTATCCGACCCTGAGCAGCAGCCCGGCCGCGGCCACCAGGGTGACCTGCCCACGAAACGTCGTCGCCCGGAATCGGCGCGCCGCGCCAGACACCCACGCCTCCATCGGGGTGGGATCGACCGCCGGCCTGCGCACCAGACCCTGCATGTGTTTTCCGGTTCGTTCCACCGCGTAGTAGGTGATGGTCGACATGAAAATGGTCGGCACGGCGGCGACGATCAGCAGCGGAAAGAAGCGATGGGCCAACACCACATCGAGGCCGCTCCATCCGAACGCGGAATGGAACCATGCGGTGTCGACCGTCCGGGCCCACAGCCAGTCGATGCGGTGGTTCAGTGGCTGCCAGGCGTGCACCACGAACACCATGTGCCACATGTAGATCGAATACGAGATCATGCCGAGCCACACCATCGTGCGACTTGCCAGGAAACGGCGGACCCGCGACGGATACTCGGTGCCGAACACCAACGGGAACAGCAGCGCAAAGCCGATCACGCCGTAGACGAACTGGCGGGCGATCTCACGCGGCCACCAGGCCACCTGCAGACCGAGCGCCAATCCCATCCACTGCGACACGACATGGAAGGCGAAAGCGGCGCCCAACCACCAGAGTCCGGCACGGCGCCCGAGCCGGTCGAGCCGGTCGCGGCCGACGGTGCCGACCGCCAGCCCCGCGTGCAACACCGCTATCACCATGCCGACCGCGAAGTAGTCGAACATCGCCGGCAGCCACAGCACCGCCGGTCGGGTCCAGCGGTTGTCGAGGCCGAACATGGCGGCGCGGAACATCACGCTGAACAGGTAGCCGGCTGCGATCACCATCAGCAGTCCGTTGCGCCGGCCGTCGCGATCTCGCTCGGCCAAAAGCGGGCGCACCACCCGCGCCAGCAGCGGCAGCAGCGCGTAGAACGAGACTTCCGTGGCGAGGCTCCACGCCTGGGGCATCGGTCCGAGGGCATGGGTCGGAAAATGGATCTGGACCAGTAGGTACGTGACAACGGCACCGCCCGTGTCGTTGAATCGCTCGCTGGTGAACACCACGATCAGCGTCAACACCACCCAGAACGCCGGGTAGATGCGCATGGCTCGCCGCCAGAGATGCACCATCACCGGCCGTAGCGGACGATCATCGAGAATCGACACCACGATCGGCCGGAACAACAGGAACCCCGACAGGGTGAAGAACACCGGCACGCCGATGTCGAGGCGCCCTATGTAGCGGCCCCAGTAGCCGGAGAACGTCGCGCTCGACCAGAAACCCACGTGATGTACGAAAATGGCGATCGCGGCGACCGCCCGCAACCCTTCGAGGCCGAGGAACCGTCTGGTCGACGCCACAGCCGACGGCGAGGTCTCAATGTCGACGGCGATGCCCATGGGTTGTCAATCCTGCCCGGTGAGCGGTCCCGGAACCACCACTGGACCGAGTCGATACCTCCGGCTTCGGCCGGATCCCCCTATCGGACACGCCAGAGCAGCGCTCCGGCCGAGTCGAGAGCCGGGCCGGCGTCGACCTGATTCCTGATCCTGCCGATCGGCCCCGGCCTCGCGAACAGGTAGCCCTGGCCCACATCACAGCCGAGCTCACGCAACAGGGTGAGCGTGGCGGTGTCCTCTATGCCCTCGGCCACGACCCGGTGTCCGAGATTGTGGGCGAGGTCGATGATCGACCGGGCGATCATGTAGTCGTTTTCGTTGTCGAGCATCCCGCTGACGAACGATTGATCGATCTTGATCTCGTGAATGGGCAGGCGGCGTAGATGGGTCAGCGACGAGAATCCGGTTCCGAAGTCGTCGATGGAAACCCCGACCCCGATCTCGTGAAGTTCCTCGAGCACCTCGACCACGGTCCGATGGTCCTCCATGATCTCGCTCTCGGTGATCTCCAGCATGAGCCGGGCCGACTCGACCCCGTTGTCGGAGAGCTTCTGTGACACCACATCGGGAAGCGTCCGGTCGTAGAGGTTCCTGGCCGGAACATTGACCGAAACCCGCTGCCCGGGCCATTGCGCCATCGCCGCCAACGAGATGTCGAGCACCCGAAACGTGAGCTCGGAGATGGCTCCCGACAGCTCGCACAACTCGATGAACTGGCCGGGTCCGAGCAATCCCATGCGGGGATGCTGCCAACGAGCGAGAGCCTCGAGCCCAGAGACCAGGCCGGTTCGCAGGTCGACCTTGGGCTGGAACCAGACCCGCAGTTCGCCGCCGAGCAGGCCCTTGATCTCCCCCATCAGCGTGAGACGGTCGACCGAATGGCGGTCATCGTCGGGGACGTAGAGCCGGTAGGCCTGACCGCTTCGCTTGGCGTCGTACATCGCCACATCGGCTCGCTGCAGCAAGAGGTGGGGGTCGTCACCGTGCGTCGGAGCGACAGCTCCGCCGATGCTCGCCGACACCTCGACCTCGACTCCACCCAGATTGACGGCGCGATGGATCTCGTCGGTGACTCGCTGGGCTATCTCGTCCATCTGGGCCTCGGTCGCCCCTCCGACGACCATGGCGAACTCGTCACCACCCAGGCGGGCAACGGTGTCCTGCGGCCTGACCATGAGGGCGAGGCGGGATCCGATCGTCGTCAGGAGCTGGTCGCCGTAGGCGTGGCCGAGCGTGTCGTTGATCTCCTTGAACTGGTTGAGGTCGAGGAGCAGAAGACCAACATTCGAATGGTCCCTGGAGGTGGCGGCAATGGCCTGCGACAAGCGGTCGAAGAGAAGCGTCCGGTTGGGCAAAGCAGTGAGCGGATCGTGAAACGCCTGGTGGCGGATCAACTCGATGGCGTGCCGGCGATCGGTCACGTCGGTGAACTGAATGGCCGCTGATCCATCGGGCAGCGGCACGATCTCGAAGTCGTAGTTGCGAGTGCCTCGTGGCGTGGCGACACTCAGATCGTCGCGATCCGAGGCGCGTCCCGTGACGACGAGATCGTCGAGATCCGCCCTCACCGATCGCGGCAGCCACGGGGCGACGGTCCACAGATCGCCGCCCGACTCGGGGCTCACGCCAACATCGGCCAAGCGGGCAAACGCCGGATTCATGTGCAGAACGGTCGGCTCCTCGTCGATCGACGAACGCGGGGCCACCACGACCAGCGGATCGGACTGGTTGTCGACGACGGCCGCCAGTCGGTCCACCGCCACTCGCGCCGCGGCCTCGTCGGCTACATCCAGGGTCACACCACGCAGGTAGCGCGAGTCGCCGGCATGGACCAGGCGGATCACCTCTCTCACCACGACATGGGACCCGTCGACGCGACGGAGCCTGACCTCGCTCACGACCGGAACGTCGACGTTCTCGGCCGTCGATCTGTCGTTCCGGTAGCGCTCGACATCGTCAGGGTGGACCCGTTGCCCCACCGTCATGGCCAGCCACTGCGACGGCGTGTAGCCGGTCACCGACTCGACACGGCCGATCACTCGATTGAGCACCTCACCGCCGGGATCGGATTCCCAGACGATCACCGGAAGTGAATCGATGAGGTCCGTCACTCGGAGGATGCTGTGTCTGCTCTCGCCGAGAATCCGCAGGTTGTTGAAGTTGAGCGCGGCCATGGTCGCGGCCAGGGTCAACAGAGCGACACCCCCTCCCGCGGGGGAAGCCGACAACGCAGCCAGGCTCATGGCCATGAGCCCGGTGGCCCAGAGGATCCACGTCGCGGTTCGACTGACCAGCCAGCCGATGGTCATCGTCGCTCCCAAGGGAACAAGCAGAGCCATCCACGACGTCGGACCGGCCGATGCCGCCAGCCCGATCAGGGCCATGTCCACCAACGCCATCACGCCGGCCTGGTAGTCGCGTGGCACCAGCCAACGGATCAACAGCAGCACCAGGAAGTACAGGGAGGACGCAATGGCGACCACCGGCTCGGGTTTGGCCAGCACGACACCGGCGGCGACGATCGGCCCGGCGAGGAAGTGCATCAGGCGGATCATCTCCAGGGCTCGGTCGCGGGCGACCGTCGCGTCGTCGGTCCAGTCACCGACGAGGTCGTCGACGGTCCCACCCGCACTGATCCCAGCCTCGAATGCGCCGAAGAACCTCATCGCGATCGCTCCACTCAGGTCTTGTCGTGACGAAGCAACCAGTCGCGACTCTTGTCGTCGTGGTCATCGCCACCGATGAAATCCCGGAAGCGCTGCTCCTCGACCATCTCCTCGACGCTGCTCGGAGCGGACGTGCCACCCGGCCAGGCTCCGGACGCCCCGGCCTCCGGCGGCATCTCCAGCACCGGCACCCCGGCGAAGTCCTGCTCGGCAGCAGCCGCGAAGGGCCGCTCCGTAGCCGTCGCCGGAGCAAGCTCGGGTGCGGTCGGGGAATCGACCGCGGGCATGGCGTCCATCGGTGTCTCGGTCGTCATGAACGCCACCATCGACTCGGCCAATTCCTGGACGCGGCGTCTGAGTTCGGCGTGGTAGTCCTCGAGTTCGTGGCGTTGTGACTCGAGAGCCGAACGCACCTCCTGCAGCGCCTCGATCTCGTCGGCCACCCTTACCCGCTCCGCATCGACCAGGGCCATCGCCTCGGACTCGGCCTTGGCCCTGATCTCCACGACCTCGGCGAGGGCCGCCGATGTCAATTCGGCCGCCTCCGAGCGGGCCTTGTCGGCTTCCTGTCTGGCCTCGTCCATCGCCACACCGATCGTGCCGGCGGCCATGGCGAGAAAGCGCGACGTCGCCTCAACCGATCCGACTCCCTTCAGGTCGGCGATCTCCGCTTCGAGACGGGCCACCTCGACTTCCAGTTGGCGTTCGCGTACCGAGCCGCGCTTCTCGGTCGACGTCGGTTCCGCGACAGACTCCTCGCGGCCGGCTTCCTCGAACGGTTCGCCGAAGGACTCGATCATCGGGGCACTCTCCTGATCCGGTGGGACGTCGCCCGCACCATCGGCCGCACGGATGCCGTATTGAGTCGATCATCCGGTCGAGCCGCTCCCCGCGAATAGTCTCACCGTCGATGCACCACACCTCCGACGAACTCGTCTGGTACGCGTCCTACGGATCCAACTGCGACGCCTCCCGCTTCTCTCTCTACCTCGAGGGAGGGCACCGTGAGGGCACCACCGGGAACCATCGCGGGGCACGCGATCCCTCACCCCCGCGCGACTCGGCCGCGATCGAGTTCCCGTCCCAGATCACCTATGCCGGCCGCTCCAGGCGATGGGGAGGCGGGGTCGCGTTTCTCGAACATCACCACGTCACCGGCGCAACGCTCGGAGCACTCGGCCGCCGCTACCTGATAACCCGCGGACAGTTCGAGGACGTGGTCGCCCAGGAAAACGCCCGGCCGACCACACCCGTGGAGACCGACTCACTCTCGCCCGGAGAACTCAGAGTGACCGGAACCGGCTGGTACGGCGCCCTGGTGGCGCTGGAACCGGTCAAAGGGGTGCCGGTGATCACGTTTACGTCGCCGGATCCACCCGAGCTGGCGCCCGCGCTGGTTCCGGCCCTCGAGTATCTTCGCACGATCGCCGTCGGGCTGCATCAAATCCACAACCTCGACTGGGATCGGATCATCGAGCGGTTACTGGTTCCCACCGTGGTTTCCGCGCGGTGGAACCACGACGAGCTGCTGCTCGCCATAACCGGCACCAGAGACGCCGAATAGGCCGAACGGCCCATGCCCGGAGCGTCATCGGTTCATAGTCTGTCAGGGGAGGTCATCCGAAATGTCACTGTCGGAGCGCCTGAGAGACGCCGCGATAGAACGATCACGACGACGCGGCTACGTCATCGATTCATGCGTCCTCGGACCCGACGGGGTCATCGACCTCCGGGCCCTCGACGACTCGGGTGTGGAGCGGCCGTCCGCCCGGCTCGCCGCCGCGCTCGCCGGCACGATCGGAGGCTTCGACCACGACATCGACGTCTCCGACCTGTACTGCGACAGGGCGCACCGCCGGTTCGAACTCAGGGGGCGCCGCCGGCCCCGGTAGCTGTAGGGTTCGCCGGGTCGAAACATGCCCGACCCAAGGACACCCGGTGGCCACCTCATACGATCCCGACAAATACGTCAAGGTTCTGCTCGACGAATCCGAGCAGCCCACCCAGTGGTACAACGTCATCCCCGACCTGCCCACTCCTCCACCGCCGCCCCTGCACCCCGGCACCCTCGAGCCGGCCGGCCCCGAGGATCTCGCCCCTCTCTTCCCGATGGCGCTCATCGAGCAGGAAATGTCGACCGAGTCCTACATCGACATCCCCGGCGGCGTCCTCGATGTGCTCCGCCTGTGGCGGCCGAGCCCGCTGTTCCGGGCCCGACGCCTCGAGCAACTCCTCGACACGCCGGCCAAGATCTTCTACAAATACGAAGGCGTGAGTCCGGCCGGTTCCCACAAGCCCAACACCGCGGTGCCGCAGGCCTACTACAACCACCAGGAAGGAATCACCAAGCTCACCACCGAGACCGGTGCCGGCCAATGGGGCAGCGCCTTGGCATTCGCCACCGCTCAATACGGCATCGAGTGCGAGGTGTGGCAGGTGGCCGCCTCCTACCGTCAGAAGCCCTACCGCAAGACGATGATGGAGGTGTGGGGGGCCACGGTCCACCCGAGCCCGTCCGATGTCACCGACTTCGGCCGTGAACTGTTGGCCGGTGATCCCGACCATCCCGGATCACTCGGTATCGCCATTACCGAGGCCGTGTCGGCCGCCGTAGCCGACCCCGACGTGCGCTATGCGCTCGGCAGCGTGCTCAACCATGTGCTGTTGCACCAGACGATCATCGGCGAAGAGGCCCTCCTCCAGCTCGCGAAGATCGGCGAGACACCCGACCTGCTGGTCGGTTGCACGGGTGGCGGTTCCAACTTCGGTGGTCTGTCGTTCCCGTTCCTGCGCGAGAAACTGGCCGGGCGCATGGACCCCACGATTCGCTGCGTCGAACCGGCGGCGTGCCCCACACTCACCCAGGGCGAATACCGCTACGACTTCGGCGACACCGGCCACATGACCCCGCTGCTCAAGATGCACACCCTGGGTCACACCTTCATCCCCGAGCCGATCCACGCCGGTGGGCTGCGCTACCACGGCATGTCACCGTTGGTGTCCCACATCAAGGAACTCGGTCTGGTCGAGGCGATCGCCATCCCCCAGACCGAGTGTTTCACCGCGGCCCTCCAGTTCGCCCGCGCCGAGGGCATCATTCCCGCCCCGGAACCCACCCATGCGATCGCTGCCGCGATCCGCGAGGCACTGGCCTGCAAGCAGTCGGGTGAGCAGAAGGTGATCCTCACCGCAGTGTGCGGACACGGCCATCTCGACCTGGCGTCCTACGAGGCGTTCCTGAACGGTGGCCTCGTCGACCTCGACCTCGACCAGGCCAAGATCACCGCCGCCATGGAGACCGTGCCCGTCATCACCTGAGAGATCGAGGCCGGGCCGGACGCCTCTTCACCCGTGACCCGATCGCTCGGGTTTGGCTGCTCAGCCGGCGAAAGCGGCCAGCCACTGTTCACGGCTGGTGGGGCGGAACACGATGTTGTGTTGCCGCGTCGTGCCCATGGTCGCCGATGATTCCACCGAATACCGATGGCCCGGGTAGAGCACGGTGTCGTCGGGCACCTTCGCCAGCTTCCGGGTCAGGCTCTCGTACATGGCGGCCGGGTCCGATCCGGGCAGGTCCATGCGTCCGCAACCGTCGAGGAACAGTGTGTCGCCGGCCACCAGCCGACCGTCGACGAAAAAACACTGGCTACCGGGCGTGTGACCGGGAGTGTGGATCAGACTGATGTCGACCGCCCCGACCGACACGAGGTCGCCGCTGCGGTGGGGGCTGAGCTGGTCAGGGGTGAGCCCGGTGACCTCGCAGACGAATTCGACCTCGTCGGCCTGCACATGGACCGGCACGTCGACACGGTCGAGCAACTTGGCCACACCCTCCAGATCGAAGCCCATCATCGAGCCGCCGATGTGGTCGGGGTGGTAGTGGGTGGCCAGCACTCCGGTGAGTCTCATGCCATCGGAGCCGACCGCGTCGAGCAGACCATCGACGTCGTAGGCCGGATCAACCAACATCGCCTCGCCGGTGTCGCGATCTCCGATGGCGTAGACGAAGTTGACCATCTGTCGCGCCATCGGGTCGGTCATGGCGAAGTCGCGACCCGAGAGGAACTGGCGGAAGTAGAAACGATCTGACATGAGCTAAATCTAGGCCGACGTGCATACTGGGACATGCCCGAGTGGACCACGGGAGGCATGGTGCCTCCGACCGAACTCTTGCCCGATGTTCTTCCCACGCCGCGTCTCACCGTAACCGGCATGCCGATCCGGGAGCTTCGTGATGAGTTCCGACGCATCCCCACCGCCCGCAACCTTCTCACCATCATCAGCGTGTGGGTGCAGGTGGTCGGTGAGATCTGGCTGGCCAT